>NZ_DFBY01000008.1:0-23504 GCF_002366815.1 Psychrobacter sp. UBA3068
GGCAAGATCGCGAAGAATCATTTACAGCGTCAGTTTCATGCAGATGGGCCACATAAGCGCTGGCTTACAGATATTACTGAGTTTAAGGTCGGTGATCATAAGTTGTATTTATCACCCATACTTGATTGTTATAACAATGAGATTGTCAGTTATACGCTCTCAAGAAGGCCAACTTATGATTTGGTGAGTCAAATGCTAGATTGTGCATTAACAAAAACTAAAACGTGTCGGGATAAGAGGTTAATGCTGCATTCAGATCAAGGATGGCATTATCAAATGAAACCGTTTAGCACGACGCTTAAACAGAATGGCATTAAGCAAAGCATGAGTAGAAAAGGCAATTGCTTGGATAATGCGCTGATGGAGGGGTTCTTCGGTACATTAAAGTGCGAGACTATTTACATTGAGAAACCAAAAACGATTGAGCAGTTAGAGCAACAAATCCATGAGTACATTCATTATTACAACCATGAGCGTATTCAATTGAAACTAAAAGGACTGAGTCCTGTGCAATACAGAATTCAGTCCTTGGGGTAAACTAAACCGTCCAAGTTTTGGGGGTCAGTTCAAGTTAGGCGCTTTTTTAGGACTTAACGTTTATTAGACCTGTAGGCTTAAACATTTTGACACAGCGAATCATAGTCTGAATGGAAGCCGTATACTTTATAATTCAAACGCGCTTTCAATCGCATCATCAAGACGTTCAACGGCAATCACATTAATCCCTTTAAACTGGGGCGAGTCCTTAGCAGGCGCATTGGCCTTTGGGATAATGGCGTGTTTAAATCCATGCTTCATGGCTTCCTTTAAGCGCTCCTGACCGTTGGGTACTGGGCGAATCTCACCTGACAACCCGACTTCACCGAATACAGCCAATGAAGACGGTAATGCCCTCTCTTTAATACTTGACGCACAGGCCAGTAATACGGCTAAATCCGATCCTGTCTCAATGACCTTAACACCGCCAACCACGTTGACGTATACATCCTGCCCACTGGTATGGATACCACCGTGGCGATGCATCACTGCCAAGAGCATGGATAAGCGTTGAAAGTCTAGGCCTAGGGCCATCCGTCTTGGTTGCCCTTGAGAATCATCAACTAACGCTTGTACCTCGACCAGTAACGGCCTGGTACCTTCACGGCTAACCATAACAACGGAGCCTGCAACAGGCTTATCATAGCGGCTTAAAAATATAGCCGATGGATTAGCGACTTCTTTGAGCCCCATATCAGTCATGCCAAAGATACCTAGCTCGTTAACTGCCCCAAACCGGTTCTTGACCGCACGAATCATCCGAAAACGAGAGTCTGATTGACCTTCAAAGTACAGTACTGTATCGACCATATGTTCAAGCACGCGAGGACCTGCTAACGTGCCTTCTTTAGTGACATGACCCACTAAAAACAGCGCTGTGCCTGTTTGCTTTGCATAGCGGGTCAAAATCGCAGCCGACTCTCGAATTTGACTGACACCGCCTGGCGCCGAATTAATCGCATCCGTATAAATAGTCTGAATAGAG
Organism: Psychrobacter sp. UBA3068; assembly: GCF_002366815.1. NCBI lineage: Bacteria > Pseudomonadati > Pseudomonadota > Gammaproteobacteria > Moraxellales > Moraxellaceae > Psychrobacter > Psychrobacter sp. UBA3068. Next base: position 1,523 of record NZ_DFBY01000008.1, read on the forward strand.
TCAATAATAGCAATGGCGGGCTGCTCTTGAGTCAGCGCGGCACAAATAGTCTCGACATTGGTTTCTGCCAGCACTCGAAGCCTATCAGCAGGCAAATCTAAGCGCTTAGCACGCATGGCAACTTGTGCAAGTGACTCTTCACCCGTCACATACAACGCGCTACCTGCCAATGAATCAGCACGTGCCATATTGGTCGCTGTCTGCAACAAGATGGTCGACTTACCAATACCAGGATCACCCCCTATTAGCACCACGGAACCCGCAACCAATCCACCACCAAGTACCCGATCAAATTCACTGATACCCGTTGGCAAGCGTGTGTCGAGCGTTACACTGACCGCATTGAGCGGCATGACGGCACTGTGCGTACCAGAATAGTTACCAGCAGGAGTACTAGCACTACGAGTGGTCGCACGACTGGCATTAGGTTTGGCTGTACTTTTATTATGATGCGGCATACTGACATTTGGCGCTTCCACTAAGCTGTTCCATTCTCCGCAGTCTGTACACTGCCCCGCCCATTTACCAAAATGAGCCCCGCAATGTTGGCAGACATAGCTGCTTTTATTTTTTGCCATAACATATCAGCCTTATTCAGATGATCAATCAAGAATAATGAGTAGAGTATCGTGATGTTTTGATGGATGTTAATTTGAAAGTGTTTGTATGATAAACCAGCCTTCAGGGTGACAGGCTGTATTCTATAGAAAGGGAAGCATGGAACATAAGAAAAACGATGGTAGCTAACATTAACGTGCAGGCTTAATTTAAAACCTCATGTCAGCTATCAGCATACATATAAGCGTGAGAACGGTTTTGATGGGCAGGCTTATACTTGAAAATCTTTACCTAAATAGACAGACTTCACCAGATCATTCTCTAAGACTTCAGATGAAGTTCCCTCAGCAATAATGGCGCCTTCTGAGACAATATAAGCTTTCTCACAAATAGCCAATGTATCACGAACATTATGATCCGTAATCAGCACACCAATACCACGATTTTTAAGGGTCAAAATAACATCTTTGATATCGCCAACAGAGATAGGATCAACACCCGCAAAAGGCTCGTCTAACAAGATAAACTTGGGGTCAGCTGCCAAGGCACGAGCAATCTCACAACGACGACGCTCACCACCTGACACACTCATACCCTGAGATTTTCTGACATGCTCTAAATGGAACTCACCAATTAATTTTTCAAGCTCTTGCCGCTGTTCGCGCTTACTCAATTCTTGACGAGTCTCCAAAATAGCCAAAATATTGTCTTCGATAGATAACTTACGAAAAATAGAGGCTTCTTGCGGCAAATAACCAATACCGGCCCGAGCACGCTCATGCATCGCATATTTTGACAAGTCCATCTTCCCTAAGGTCACACGTCCCTTATCCATATTAACCAACCCAACCACCATATAAAAGCTGGTCGTTTTACCGGCACCATTTGGCCCTAACAGCCCAACAACTTGACCTTGCTCAACAGAGAAAGAAACATCCTTAACTACCCAGCGTTTACCATAGCGTTTGCCTAGATTTTGCATCGATAATCGGACGGCAGGCACCGTATTGTTACTGGTTGCTAAGGAGTCTATATTTTTATTATCACTCATAACTTACTCATACTATTGCAAAATTCAAGCACCGACACATTCATACGGTCTTATTTGTCTATTAATCACTTACCAACTGGGTTTTTAACGTATGCTCTTTTGGCTACTACTATTACTGGGTGGAAAGACCAACTCTACACGCTGATTACCACCAGCAGTCGCTTCGACATCACCGGCTTTTAGACTGTAACGAATAACGTTACCCGCAAAACTTGCGCCATTTTGCACCAACTTAGCATTCCCGGTCAGAGTCACGATGCCAGTCACTGCATTATAGTCAATTTTATTTGCCTGACCTTTTGCTAAACCTTTTTCTTGAGTGACGACTTGCTGCATAGTAGCTGGGCGTCCCGTCGCGACGGCCGAATTAATACTACGCTGCGGCGACAAATTGACCGTGATATTATCCGCGGTCATCTTAAACGTACCTTGAGTAATAATGACGTTGCCTGAGTAACTGGTAATACCTGTACGCTCACTATAAGTGGCTTTATCCGCCAACAGCTTAATCTCTTGATTGGCATCTGACGGTAGAGCATGGCTATACAATGGCAACGCTAACAACATAACCATCGGCAGCGCGTGCAATCGAGGTAAGCGACACGACGTTAGATTTGAGCGTATCAATGATGGGCACAAAGTAAGCAAAAATTTAGATTTCATAAAAGTTACTCGTTTTATAATAGGTAGTAGGGCTTGCACACGTCATACTAACGGTTGTTTTTAGCACGCTTTTTAAGTACAGACTTGGTAAGAATACTTAGGCTCAGAACAATGCTTTATCTTGACGGTCAGCTGGGGTGAAGGCAACCGCCACTTGACCAAACTCATACTCCCCTGTTTCAAGGTTGGCGGTCATACTAGAAGCTTCAAACCGATTCATCCCTTGTTCAATCTTCACAGGCTCTTCACTATATACCTGCCCTGATTTGGTATTGCCTTTTAGAGTACTTCCAGTCACTTTTATTGGCTCAATATCTGGCGTGTTTTTACTGCCTTCACTGACCAGTGAAAAACCACCTGACAAGCTAAGCTCACCCGTCTGCTGACTAATAGCCGCACTACCCGCTTCAATACGATAGCGCTGCTCTGCTGATGGCTCCCAATTCATGGTGATCCCTGACATCTCATCCAAATTGGTCTCTGGGTTGTGCGTCAACGATTCAGCGGTCAGCTCATATTCAGTCTCACCTTTCTCGTTAGTCTGTACCGCACTGATATCTGTGGCTTCATAGTCCACATCCGTCGTCTCCATGCTTACTGGTGGTGATATCTTTCCTTGCTGCTGAAAGAACCAGCCGGCAATACCAGCAATAATCAAAGCAAGGACTATTAACACACGAGTATTCACGACAATTTATCCTGAGTTTTTGCTTCATCAAGCGTATGGTGCGCGATAAAGTCTTGATAGTGGCCATGACCCTTTAGAATCAGATCACATATTTCGCGTACAGCACCAGTACCCCCTGTACGGGTAGTCACCATGTCACTGCGCTTGATCACTTCGGCGTGCGCATTGGGCACTGTCGCAGCAAATCCTACCGTTTGCATCGCTTTAATATCTGGCAGATCATCACCCATATACGCACAATCAGCTGCCGTAATACTAAGCGCAGGATCAAGGCTAGACAGTAGCTCATTTAAAGCAATAAGCTTATCATCACGACCTTGTACCACATAATCGACACCCATTTCTGCGGCGCGCTTATCCACCATCGCGCTACGACGACCTGTAATAATCGCCGTCAAGATACCGTAACGCGCCAAAGATTTCACCCCAACGCCATCATGAACAGAAAATGCTTTGGTCTCGATACCATTGCCGTCATAAATAATTTGACCATTCGATAAAATACCGTCAACATCCATGACCAGTAGCTTTACTCGTCCCGCTTTTTTTATTAAGTCTTGCATCAGTTATCTCTTATTATATTAAAGGCTATTTTTTAAAATAATAGTTACTTCACACCAGCTTTTAGCAAATCATGTACGGTGATGATCGCCTCTAAGCGACCCTCGTCATCAATAATCAACAACTGACTGATCCCACTTTCATTCATCACACTAAGGGCATCTGAGGCGCGCATGGTCTTACTAACATGGCGCGGATTTCTCACCATAATTTCACGCATCGGTGTTTGCAGGTCGATACCTTTTTCCAAACCACGACGTAAGTCACCATCTGTAAATACTCCGACGACTTTCTCATTGTCATCGGTCACCACGGTCATACCCAAACGTCCAGCAGACATAGTAAAGAGTGCTTCTTGCAAGGGCGCTTGCTGATGAATCAGAGGTAAGTCTTCAGATTTCGTATGCATCAAATCCTCAACTCGTGTCAGTAGCTGACGGCCTAATGCACCTGCTGGATGCGACAAGGCAAAATCCTCTGACGTAAAGTTGCGTGCGTGCACCAAGGCCACAGCTAATGCATCTCCAAGAGCTAAAGTCGCCGTCGTACTCGACGTTGGCGCAAGGTTCAGCGGACAAGCTTCTTGTGATTTACCAAGGGTTAATACAATGTCAGCCGCGTGTGGTAGCATGCCTCGCTTATCACGGCTAATACTAATCAGCGGAATATCTAAACGTTTAACGACAGGCAATAGCATTTTTATCTCATCTGACTCACCAGAGTTAGAGATGGCAAGCAAAACATCGCCCTTTACCAACATACCCAAATCACCATGTCCTGCTTCGCCAGGATGCATAAAAAAAGCGGGCGTGCCCGTAGAAGCAAACGTCGCGGCTATTTTTCGCCCAATCAAGCCTGACTTACCCATACCAGTGACCACGACTCGTCCCTGACAAGCCAAAATCACATCGCAAGCTTGCGCAAACCTATCGTCTATCTGCTCGGTCAATAACGATAACGCCGCTATCTCAGTATTAATCGCTTCGATGGCGGTACTTATGAACTGCTCATGGGTTACATTGATTTGGGTATTACTCATGAATTCGCTCTGTTTTTATAATGAATCAAGACAACATTTTACTATACTCTGTCTTATATTAATAATAATCTGCGTACACGATACAGCAGATGACCAATGATTAAGATTAGATCACTATTATATGTAAAGGTTACTTGATATAAATGTTACTTGCTGAGCGGTTGCAGCCATTTAGACAAAAAAAACCTACTCTAGAGCAGGTCTTGATCGAATCAGTTATGTCTCAACGATGCAACGCACCTCTATTACGCGTTCAATTATCTGTCATTGTTATCATTAGAGCCGTCACTTGATTTGTCTTCAAAGCGAGTGCTCTCTACTGGCGACTCAAACCCACGATCTTGACCAAAGCCGCCACGCTCAAAGCCACGTTCCTGACTTTGTCCGAAGCTACCACGCTCAAAACCACGCTCTTGACCTTGACCAAAGCCGCCACGATTAAAGCCACTACGATTAGAGGCAAAACCACGATCTTCAAAACCGCCCGTACCAGCTGGATTGCTACCACGCTCAAAACCACTACCTTGATAGCCTGCTGGGGCGGCGCTCTGAGTTTGGGTGCCAGTCCCTGTTGTCGTACTACGGGGGTTGCGCGCTGGAACGACAGTGGAAATGGCATGTTTGTACACCATTTGGCTGACTGTGTTTTTAAGTAAGACTACATACTGATCAAATGACTCAATCTGACCTTGCAGCTTGATACCATTAACCAAAAAAATAGAAACAGGAATGCGATCTTTGCGCAGCGAGTTCAAGAACGGATCTTGTAAAGTTTGTCCTTTTGACATGAAATCTCTCCTAAATATTATATAATTATATTTTAAGCGCCAATTATTTTAAGTGGTCATTTAATTATACTGGCTAAAGATAGATACAATAATAAGTGTTCTTTTTAAAACGTATCTAAATACATACTTATTGTTCTTAAGGCAGTCCACTTTATCGTGAATACGTTATTATTGTAAATGATTAAGTAACTACTTGTTTCATTAGCTATTTTATCAACAAACGTCAATTAATAATGACTAGAAAATAGCTGATCTGACATCAGGCCAACTACTTTAATAGATTGGAATTATAGCAGTTGTCTACATTATACTTTGAAACTAATTGTCATTAATTTCTTATGGGTTTATAAAGCACTTTTTACATCACAATCTTTATATACTCGGCTTTAACGGTCACTGGCTTTTATTGTAGATGCGCTCTTGCCTGCTCCATCGTACTAACTTCCTGTATCGACAAAGCTCTGTTTATAGCGTGGCTTTCATTACTAGAGCTGTCATTACTGGATATATCAGATAGCTTTGTGACTTCTACGGCAGCACTAGGACTAGGCAGTTGGATTATTTTTCGTAACCAAGTGTACTGGCGCTTTGCCAGCTGCCTTGTAGCATATAATGCCTTATTTTGCATTTGCTGACAAGCAAGGGCCTCGGTCTGACTGTCAGACATCATTGACTGAGCTTGTAGATCAAGCGTACTGCTTGGTTTTATTTTTTTATTTATTGACCCTTCAAGCTCCCCAAACGCGTTATAAAATTGAGCTTTATCTAGATGGGGTTGTTCAAATATGGGGTGTTTAATGTGTACTAGATACTCTAATACTTGCCGATAGCCAACGCAGCGCATAGAAGGTAAGTTAGGCGTTAACGGATATTGTTCAAGTAGGCGTATGACCTCCGCCACCAACCCTTCAGACCACATGATATCTAAACGCTGCTCAATACGCTCATGCAGCCATGGACGATCAGGCATCACCGCTAAGGCATGCCACTGCTGATTGGGATTGTGTGCTAACGCGCGTTTTGGTTGACGCTGCCAGTCACTTATGGGGGTTCTTGTTTGCAAATAGACTTCAACCGCACGAGTAATACGCTGGGTATCGGTTGCATTTAGGCGCTGATGGCTGATCGCATCCACGTCACCAAGATAATCATAAAGCGCACCGATACCCTCATCTTGTCGCCATTGCTCTACGTGTGCACGAGTGCTGTCATCACTATCAGGCACAGGCGACAGCCCGTCAAGTAGCGCCATGTAATACATCATAGTACCGCCCACAAGCAAGGGAATCTTGCCATTGTGGTGGCAGTCATCAATCAGGCGCGCAACATCACTGACGAACTCAGCAACACTATAGCTTTGCATGGGGTCAACAATATCGACTAAATGATGGGGGTAACGCTCAAGCTCAGCGGCCGTCGGTTTGGCCGTACCGATATTCATATCACGATATATCAGCGCCGAATCTACGGATATTAGCTCATAACGCCCTGTATCATATAACTCATAAGCCAAAGCGGTTTTACCACTGGCGGTGGGTGCCATCAAACACACCACACTGTTCTCCGCCATATGATGAGATAAGCTATCAGACGACTGTCTCATGGGATTGCCTTTCATATTATTTATATTGTGGAGTAAATAGAAACTGATCTAGAGACGCGCTTAAGAGCATTTAGTGCGTGTCTGACAGCATGAGCGCTACCAATCGATTGCTGTCTATGTTTTTAATGGCATGCTTAAACAACAGCTCTTTAATGTCTGTGTTAAACGCCCTCAAATCTTGTCCTGACATTTGCGCGCTTACGATGGCAAGCTGCCGATTAATCTCTCTAGCACCATTCACACTATTGGACATTTTATCTTTTTTAAATATCTCGTTACTCACTACCCTGTTACTAAACACACGGGATTCAAACAACCCACTGACCTTCAATCGCCAAACGTCTGCACTAATGAGTAGGCACTGTCCTTCACTATAAAACAATAGCCATGGGCGCGTCTTTTCACCTTCATTGTCCTCCTTCATAAGAGGCTCAGACACTGATTCATCCAAGCTAGCAATGATATCTAAACAGTGTACGCCTATTGTTTCTATCAATGAATCGTTCAAATCAGTTGGAGTGGCGGCACGCGCGGTCGTCATCTTTTGATATGAAGGCGCCTCAAAATCGGCTACTGCTTCACCCTCAGATAACTGCGTAGTGGCTGACGGCTGATAGCGGCGTTTAGGCGACTGTACTTGACCGCTTTGGACGAAACTGTGGATAGCAGAAGTCTTGGGCAAGGTTGTATCAAGTGATTTACTGGTAGACACATGACGGTTGGGTAATGTTGTCTCTGGCTGAACCGCCATTTCTGTCGCACTGAACGCTTTCAACTTTGAACGAAGCGCATGGTTTAAATGTGCCATGACATTATTGAGCGGACTTATTTTAATGCGTTGTTTGGATGGGTGCACATTGATGTTAAGCCAATGAGTGGGCATATCAAAATAGAGCGCATAACCCATGCCAGTGAGCTGCGCGCCTTGAGCCAATTGGCGGAGCTGATTGCTGATTAACGCTTCTTTCACCAGCCGACCATTTACATAGATCAACTTTGGCAGGCTCTCTTTTTGGTCACGCATAGGCCATAACCAACCACTAATACCTGCGGGGTGATTAGCGCTTTTATTGTTGTCATACTCTGATAATGGCTGGGTTAGGCTAGATAAGTCAACCGCTACTTCAATCGCGTTCTTTGTCAAAGCGCTACCTATCGCCTGCTCAAGGCGCGCTAAAGACAGACGGTTATTATGTTCGTTATGGGTGGTACCAGCAGATAGTGACAGTCTTTTTTTATTATCGTGAAAGAGCATGAGGGTGATGTCTGCTCGTGCTAATGCTACCTCACGAACAATCGTTTCAATGTGGCCAAATTCGGTGGCAATAGACTTCAAGTTGCCTCGGCGTGCGGGCACATTAAAATACAAATCTCTTACCGTAATCGTCGTGCCACGATTGTGCACCACGGGTAACAGTGTGGGCGTCTCATCCAACACGCCAGCAACCTGTAATTGGCGGCCAATCCCACTGTTATCGTGGCTACTAGTCAGCGTCAAACGAGAAACAGCTGCCGTTGCTGCTAATGCCTCGCCGCGAAAACCCAACGTCATAATGCCATGCAGATTGGCCACATCAGCGACTTTGCTGGTGGCATGACGGGTAATCGCCATCACCATATCATCGGGGTGGATACCAACCCCATTGTCCCCTACCTCAATCATGCCCATACCACCTTGAGTAATATGAACCTCAATATTAGTAGCACCCGCATCGATAGCGTTTTCAAGTAACTCTTTGACCACCGCTGCTGGACGCGTGACGACCTCACCAGCGGCTAATTGATTGATAAGCAGCGGCGATAGTTTTTTTATGCGTGTATCAGAGTGGTTAGTGGGCATCTATAAATATCATGTGTTTCGGTATATTGCGCCTTATTTTTGATAAAAACTAAATATGGAGCGCTGACAGATCTAGCCCTTGCGCTTGCCCTACTTTCGATAGTCGCAGTGTAATTTGACGGGCTTCTTTACCATTCTCGTCATCACCTTGAGTCATATCAATAAACAAAATCGGCGGTGGTAGATAACTGTCTGCACGACTTGGCCATTCAATGATGACCAGTGCATTTGGCTCATCCAGATACTCATCAAACCCTATAAAAGACAGCTCTTCTGGATCTTGCAGGCGATATAAATCAGCATGATAGACGGGCTTGGTTGTACCATCCTCTTGCAGAATACTATAAGGCTCAACCAACGTATAAGTTGGACTTTTTACCGCATCTTTATGTCCCAGCGCCTGTAACCAATAGCGCGTCAGGGTGGTCTTACCTGCACCCAAATCTCCTGCCAGCCAGACACTACCGCTCAAGGACAAAGCGGCCAACTGGCTAGCCAAGGCTTTTGTATCGTCTTCAGAATGCAGTGTCAGTGTTTGCAAGCTGCTTTCGTCTTTTAAACTGTTGTTAGGCATCTGGCTGCACCTGCATGGTCACTGATGGGTTCACAAAACGCTCACCGCGAATCAACTTGGCATATAGCTCAGGATCATGCCACTCCGCACAAACTTGCTCGCTAAATGCAAATTCCTCTAAAGTCAGTTTGCCCATTTGCTCATTGGCAACATCATCAGCAAAGCACTGGGCATAACCCGTTGCGGTTTCGTGTGCAATTACCGAATAAACGCTAACGTCTGTCTCACCGTTTTGCATTTGGGTTTGTTTTAGAATTTCTTGTGCCCAAAAGAATATCACTCGTGAAAACTGCTCTGCTGATGGTGACACGGGTAAGCTTATCCAGCGTGCACTGAATTTCTTACAAGCTGCGATATACTCAGGATCGTCTTTACTCCAAAAACAGATGGCATGATCAAAGCTATCAATAATGTCTTTAATCGAGGATTTTAACAGACCAAAATCATAGACCATCTGCCCATGATCTAAGCGCTTAGCCTCAAGAATCAGCTCAATCTGATAGCTGTGACCATGGATAGAGTGTTTGCAGCGCTCAGAGCTACAGTTACGAACGATGTGAGCATTTTCAAACTTAAACAGTTTACGGATACGCATAATAATCAATCAACCAGAACAGTAAGCATCTTTGTGCTAAATAAGAGTTGGCCGCCTCTACTCATCGGCTTGTTGTTTATTATAGCAAATCGCCGTGTATCCGTAAGTAAGCACTTATGAATACGCGTATTGATTGAACGTATCAACCAGACTTATCTTTTAAACTAGGTACTGCGCGGCGCGAACATAATAATCGCCATGCCAAGCAGTGCTACCGCAGAGCCTAATATGTCCCAGGTGGTTGGCCGAATACCATTGACCGTCCATAGCCAAATAATTGCCATAACGACATACACCCCACCATAAGCGGCATACACTCTGCCTACCGCGGTTGGATGCAATGTCAGCAGCCAGACAAATGCCGCCAAACTAAGCGCGCCAGGTATCAGTAGCCATATAGACTTACCTTCTCGCAGCCATAGATAAGGCAGATAACAACCGACAATCTCTGCTAGTGCCGTCAATGCAAAAAGTCCAACTGTCTTTAACTCAGGCAAAGCCGATTACTCCTCAACTGTGATAACACCCGTCAGATACTGTACGGCGTTGCCAGAAATAAACACTCTATCGCCTACAACCGCACAGTCTAGAACCCCGCCTCGACTTGAGGCTTGATACGCAACCAACTCATTTTTCTCCAAACGCTCGGCCCATAACGGTGCAAGTCCAGTATGTACCGACCCAGTTACGGGATCTTCATCGCCACCATTCGCTGGCCAAAAATAACGTGAAATAAAATCATAGTTTTTGTATTCAGTAGATTTAGCCTGACAAGTCACAACCACATCGTAAGGCGCTAGCTGCTTTATCTTCTCATTATCCCGAACGACGTTTAACACATCCGACTCAGCGTTATAAATGACAAAGTACGCTTGATTATTTCTGTAAACATCAACAGGCACAACAGAAAGGCCAGATAATAGACTATCAGGAATGCTATCAACTTTTTCAGGCATCTTGTTTGGGAAGTCCATTTGGATTTTTCCAGTCTCTGTTTGTACGATTGTCAAAATACCAACCGCTTTGGCCGAAAACTTGATAGACGCCGCCGTAGGGTTCTTCTTAAACAAAACAAAGGCTGATGCCAACGTCGCATGACCGCAAAAAGCAATCTCGGTGGAGGGTGAAAACCAGCGAATGTGATAGATTCCTTTATCGTCATCAGCAACGATAAAAGCGGTTTCAGACAGATTGTTTTCAAAAGCAATAGACTGCATTAAATCATCACTTAACCAACCATCTGTGATAATAACCGCAGCAGAGTTGCCTTTAAACACAGTGTCAGTAAAGGCATCGATGACATTAACTTCTAATTGCATTTGATAGTCTCGTTTTAATTGTTTGTAGTGTGATATGAGTTATTACTGGGGAGCTGGTGAACTTATAGACAAAAAGTTTACGATAACAATAGTCTTCACTGGACTGATGATAGATAGTAGCAAAAACACAATCATGCCGCATTGAAAAATTATAATCCTAGTGAGGGGTGATATTCGAATACTATCAGCCAAGAAAAAAGCCTATCCATAACAGATAGGCTTTTTTATACCTAAGACAATTTTACTTAAATATCAAACTCAAGTGCTCTATCACCTTCGCTGTCTTTGATACGCGTTGGCAAGCCAATCTTATTGAGCAGATTGATAAAGGGCTTGGCATCAAGCTCTTCGACGTTGACCATCTTACCTGCATCCCACTCGCCAGTCGCGACGAGCATGGCAGCGGCGACAGGTGGCACGCCTGCGGTATAAGAGATACCTTGGCTACCAACCTCATTATAAGCGTCTTTATGGTCGGAGACATTATAGATAAACACCTCAGTCTCAACGCCATTAATCTTGCCTTTCACCTTGTCACCGATGCAGGTCTTGCCAGTGTAGTTCGGTGCCAGCGAGCTTGGGTCTGGTAGTACTGCTTTGACGACTTTTAACGGAATCACTTCTTGGCCTTCAGCGGTCATCACAGGCTGCTCAGACAATAACCCTAGGTTTTGTAGCACGGTAAAGACATTGATATAGTGCTCACCAAAGCCCATCCAAAAACGAATGTTTGGCACATCCAAATTAGCTGACAAGGAATGCACTTCATCATGACCACTTAGGTAGCTGTTTTGCACACCAACCACTGGCAAATCGTCAGTACGTTTGACTTCAAACATCTTATTAGACTGCCACTTGCTGTCCTGCCACGAGTAAACCGTACCGGTAAATTCACGGAAGTTAATCTCAGGATCAAAATTGGTGGCGAAATATTTCCCGTGACTGCCAGCATTAATATCAATGATGTCAATGTCCGTCACCGAGCCTGCATCCATCATGTCATAGCCAAGACGTGCATACGCATTGACCATACCAGGATCGAAGCCTGCGCCTAAGATAGCCGTGACATTATTATCCGCACAGCGATCGCGACGTTGCCATTCATAATTACCATACCATGGCGGCGTCTCACAAATCTTGCGTGGATCTTCATGGATAGCGGTATCAATATACGCCGCGCCTGTCTCGATACAAGCTTCTAGTACCGTCATATTGATAAATGCCGAACCGACATTAATGACGATTTGAATACCTGTGTCTTGAATCAGACTTATTAGCGCTTCGGTGTCCATCGCATCAACTTGATGCGTGTGCAACACGGCAGGCTCTTTGAAGCTATTTTTCTCTTTCACACTTTGAGCGATGGCATCGCACTTGTCTTGCGTACGTGAGGCGATATGAATCTCGCCAAGCACATCATTATGCATCGCACACTTATGCGCGACTACTTGAGCGACACCGCCTGCTCCGATGATCAGTACGTCTTTTTTGTTGGGCTTAATTTGTTGGTTTGTGTTCAATGAACAATCCTCCTTTGTGTCCCTGTCGATACCATTGATTGCGGCTATGCAAAACAGAAACGAGTGAATGATATGCGTGAATTAAAAAGGAAGACCGAGGAAAACCCACGCACCCGTCGAGCAAATAACCCTCTCGTATTTGCCCGACGCGATTATAACAATTTTTATTCCCTTATCGGTAAAAAATAATGCAGAAAAGACACCTGCATTACATCCACCCTTCATTAATCCTAAACCTTTGTTTTTAATAGGTAAAAAACTATGAAAGCTGAATACTAAGACAAACTGGCTTTATAGTCTTGATAATTAAATTCGCGCTGAATATCAAGGCTGCCATCTAGGCGACGGATAACAATTGCCGGCATGTTGACCCCGTTAAACCAGTTTTTCTTAACCATGGTATAGCCTGCCGCATTGCCAAACGCGATTTTATCGCCTATTTGCAAGTTAGCGGGTAAGGCATATTCACCAAAGATATCCCCTGCCAAACAAGAGCGACCATAGATGATTGTATTGTCTGATACATCCGCTGTCTTATTCATATCGACAGGTGAGATACTCATCGCTTCTTCGTTAATCGCAGCAATGGGGGCGGACTCGCGATAAATCAGCAAATCAAGCATGTGCGCCTCAATAGAGGCATCAACGACAGCCAAGTTCTTGTCGTTGTGCATGGTGTCTAACACGGTAGTGATCAGTGAGCCCGCACCATGGATACTCGCCTCCCCCGGTTCAAGGTAGACCTGCACGCCATAGGTTTCGCTAAAATCTTTTAATCTTTTAGCAAGTTTCTCTAGCGGATAGTCAGGAGCGATAAAGTGAATGCCGCCGCCCAAACTGACCCAGTCAAGCTGCTGCAAAACATCACCAAATCTGTCTTCAATATCGGCCAAGCTCTTGCTAAAAGCCTCAAAACTGTCATTCTCGCAGTTGTTATGAATCATCACACCCGTAATATCACCAAGCACCGCTTTAATCTTATCTTTGTTGTGCTCACCCAGACGGCTAAAAGGACGAGCAGGATCAGCAATGATGAATGACGAATTGCTGGTTTTAGGGTTCAGTCGCAGACCTATTGGTATATTTTGCGCCGCAGCTTGATCTTTAAAAGCGTGCAATTGCGAGATTGAGTTAAAGATAATTTTATCGGCATAGCTCAGTACTTCAGGAATTTCATCTGCGCTATACGCGACACTATACGCATGCGTTTCTTTTTTATTTTGGCCACGCTCTTCGCCTTCATTATTGGTATTATTACCAAAGGTCTCATGACCCAAACGTACTTCATTTAATGAAGAGGAGGTCGTGCCGTGCAAAAAGGGACTCATAACATCAAACACGCCCCACGTGGCAAAACATTTGAGCGCCAGCAGTGCTTTAGCGCCTGACAGCTCGCACAGGCGAGCGATAATCTGCATATTGGCAACGATTGCCGCCTCATCCAGTAGATAATAAGGCGTTGCCGGCAATGATAAACGAGGGGTGTTTACTGAGTTTTTTGGATTCATAATAGGTTACCTAATAGTCGCTGTCGGCGTCATGACAGACATAAATATTTGCGCTATAGTAGACTAAATCCATCATAATTAGAATATGTTATGTCATTATCAACTGATTATTCCACCGCCAGCAGTCAAGAAAATTTATCGCAAATTGATCCAAAAAACATTCCTTTAGACCATCTGAATCCTGATGCTCGGGCGGTCTTGGATTTTTGGTTTGATAAAGACAATGAACCATATTGGTTTGCCAAAAATGATCAATTTGATCAGCAGATACATGATAAATTTGGCACAATTTGGCAGGCGGCAAAACAGGGTGAGTGCGTAACTTGGCGCAACGCAGAAGTCTCAAAAGACAGTAACAGCTCAATCACCGCTTTGGCTGGGCGCTTAGCAGAAATTATTGTCTTAGATCAGTTTTCACGTAACCTACATCGCGGTCAAGCGTGTGCCTTTGCGCAAGACAATATGGCAGTAGTATTGGCACAAGAAGCTGTCCAACAGCCGCATTTTGATACACTACCGATGGAGTGGCGCCAGTTTATCATCATGCCGTTTATGCACTCAGAATCACTGTGGATTCATGAGCGGTATCTGCCCCTGTTTGAGCAGCTACAAGACGCTGTAACGCTGGACTTTGAACACCGTCACAAAGATATTATCGAGCAGTTTGGACGTTATCCTCATCGTAATGACACGTTGGACCGCGAGTCAACTGACGAAGAAGAAGCCTTCTTACAGCAGCCAGACTCGTCGTTTTAGTCTTGTAATTACGAGGATAAGATTATTAAAAATTCCGCGCTATTGATATATTGATAGCTGGCTGTATTTGCTTTAACAATTAAAGTAGCTACTTAGGCTATTTAAAAAAGAACCAACATCAATTTGACGTTAGTTTTCAAGCGCCTTTCTTACGGGCGCAAAACTACGTCTGTGCGCAGTTAGTACGCCATACGTCCCAATGGCTTCCATGTGTGCCCGTGTCGGATAACCTTTGTGTTTGGCAATGCCATATTCTGGGTGCTCGGCATCAAGGACATACATGGTTTTATCGCGACTTACTTTTGCCAAGATACTGGCAGCTGCAATACTGGTATGACGCGCGTCACCCTTCACCCAAGCTTGGCAATCAATAGCCGATTTTTTTATGCCTATTTCATCAAGCAGGGCATAATCTAAATCAGGGCAACGATTGCCGTCATACAGTACCTGAATTTGAGCATGGCGTTTCATTTGAGACGCTGTATGACTGGTTTCGATCCTATTCGTAATAAGATGCGTGACGATTTCCTCCAACAACACTTCCGTACATAAACGCATGCCAAGCATCGTCGCTTGCAAGATATTGACCTGATCAATCACCGCAGCTGGTATCTCAGCGACGACACAGCCAATAGCGTGCTGCTGAACCAAGGGATAAAGAACATCACGCTTTTTTTCACTCAACTGCTTAGAGTCCGTCAGTATAGACAATGGCGTATTTTTGAGGGGCTGCCTCTCAATCAATCCTGACCACGCCGAAGGTAATATAGCAGCAGCCACATTGACACTACCTAATAGCGGTCCGCGCCCTGCTTCATCAACGCCAACCTGTAGCGGTGTTTGCTCCCCGCTCTCTTCTGGATTGACTAAATACTGAGCGCGCAGCTCAGAGATATTCAGTTGACCCGACAAGTGGATGGGCGCTGCCAGTTGGACATATTGTCCTTTGATGTCAACTTGCTCAATACTAACGTCAATTGGTGTCATACAATTTTCTATCAAGGGCGGATTACTCATAGCGTTGGGGTGTCTTTTTATTCATAGAACAAGCGTTTATTAGTAGAACGGAATAGATTATGTGCCATTGCACATTAGGCTTTATGACCACCTTGAATAAACCATTGCTCAATCACGCTATGAGCAGGGTCGTGGTTACTTTGCTGTTGTAGTAGTTGTTTTGTGGCTACTAGGTCTTTTAATTGCTCAGCGTAGGCACGGGGCTGCATTAAGCGCATGACCGTACGGCAAATGTTATCACCACTCGCCTGTTCTTGAATAAGTTCAGGGACGATCGCTGTGTCAGCTAAAATATTGGGCAATGCAACATAAGGCACTTTTACCAAGCGCTTCGCAATTTGATAGGTCATTTGGTTTAACTGATAAACCACCACCATCGGTCGCTCAAGTAACATCGCTTCTAACGTTGCCGTACCAGAGGCCAGCATAACGACATCAGAGGCCGCCATCGCCTGCTGACTAAAGGTTGGCTGACTATCATCATAGACCACAGCGATAGCGGCACGCAGCTGCTCTGAGCGTCGATCAATGACATCTTGGACGATATATTGATGGTTTTGATCAACGGTAGGAATGATAAAACACAGCTTTGGGTCTAACAATATAAGCTTTTGGATACCATCCAGCATCAACGGCAAAATCGCTGTGATTTCGCCGCGCCGTGAGCCTGGCATCACACAAATTAGCTGGCTGACGTCATCAAACCGTTCAATAAAAAACTGCTGCAAGCCGTCATTGTGCCAGACCAGCTCGCTACGGCGCTGATTGATAGGCGTGTCTAACAAGGTTTGATCAATAGTACGAAGTAGCGGATGACCGACACAGATCGCTGGATGGTTATGGCGCTCATAAACTGACAGCTCAAACGGGAACAAGCACAACACCAGATTGGTCGCCGCTTTAATATTATGAATACGTGACTCACGCCATGCCCAAATAGAGGGACTAACATACTGCACACAAAATATGCCTTGGGGCTTTAGCTTCTTAGACACTCGTAGATTAAAATCGGGCGCATCAATACCAATAAACCAATCAATATCAGCCGCATCAAACGCCGTTAATAGCTCACGGCGGGCTTTGAGTAAATCGGGCAGTTGCGCCATGACTTCCACCAAACCCATCACTGCCAGACGCGCTAACGGAAAAATACTTTGCAGTCCTTGCGCTTGCATCTTAGTGCCGCCCACACCCACCCAGACAATGTCATCACGTAGATTATTCATCTGCTGCATAAAGTATGCGCCCAAACTGTCACCCGACACTTCACCAGCGACGATACCTATGACGAGCGGTGTATCTTTTGATTGGAGCAATTGAGGGAGAGTCGCTGTCTCGCCGGTTAAATCAGTATGTTTATCAAAGGTATCAGAATCGGTCATGACAAGCTCTCAATATTCAAAATTACAATGAGTACAAAATTTATGTTACTTATGTTATTTAGATTATAACGTTTATGTCGTCATCATACGTGACGATGACAAAAATAGCTAAATCCGCCTATAGATTTTTTAACCCTTGACCTATGTAAGGTGGCTGATAGGTCATCGTATAGTCAGTTCAGAATAAAAGTGATACATCCGTGAATGGTATTCTACTAGTATAAATTTTCCTCGCTGGCGGTTCGCAAGCATGACAGATGCTTCTAAAATCCTTACCAGCAGAATGGTTACCTTTTTAAAGTGAATCCACTATCGTCAGCAAAATTTTCAGCCTAAAAACCGCAATCAGTCCGTTACGTTTATGCGTTAACGCCCTTAATTATAACTAAGTTTTGGTTTCGATATTCCAGTTAGCAGTCAATTAACTGCGCGACTGCCCTTGTCAACCAACACTTTTGTCCGCATAATGAATATTCCTATAAATCAGCTAGATGATATATAACCATGACAACATCAGTTACCCATAATGCAGATATTGACGACGTGAATATTGAAAAGTTCATTCCTTTGATCACTCCCGCTGAGCTAAAAACCGAGCTGCCTTTATCAGAAAAAGCGTATAACACGGTTCTAAAAGGTCGCAACACGATTCAGGACATCTTGGATGGTAAAGATAAGCGACTGTTTGTAGTCATTGGCCCTTGTTCTATTCATGATATCAAAGCCGCCCACGAATATGCCGATCGTTTGGCCGTGTTAGCCAAAGAAATCGAAGACAGTGTCTTTGTCGTGATGCGCGTTTATTTTGAAAAGCCCCGTACGACTGTTGGCTGGAAGGGTATGATTAATGACCCTGATATGAATGACAGCTTCGATATCGAAAAAGGTCTGCGTACTGCTCGTAAGTTGTTGCTGGATTTAAATGAAAAAGGCTTGCCTTGTGCAACCGAAGCCTTAGACCCTAACACCCCACAATACATGCAAGATTTGATTAGCTGGTCAGCGATTGGCGCCCGTACCACTGAGAGCCAAACGCATCGTGAAATGAGTTCGGGCTTATCGTGCCCAGTTGGCTTTAAAAATGGTACCGATGGCGGTATGACAGTGGCCGTCAATGCCATGCAAGCAGTCAAAGAAGGCCATAGTTTCCTAGGTCTGTCAGCAGATGGCAAGGTCTCTATCATCAAATCTAAAGGCAACCCTTACGCTCACGTGGTGCTACGCGGCGGCAACGGCAAACCTAACTATGATGAAACAGCCGTTGCACAAGCTGAAAACGAGCTAGCAAAAGGCAAAACCAATAGCAAAATCATGATTGACTCGAGCCATGCCAACTCAGGTAAAGATCCTTATCTGCAACCTATGGTCATCAATAATGTCGCAGAACAAATCCAAAACGGTAATAAATCCATTATCGGCATGATGATTGAAAGTCATCTAAAAGGTGGCAATCAAAAGCTAACGGCTGATTTAAGCCAGCTTGAGTATGGTAAATCCATCACCGATGGTTGCTTAGATTGGGACAGTACCGTCACGGCGCTACACAAACTACGTGATATGGTCAAAGACGTATTGCCAAATCGTTAAGCTAGATTGGCTACAAGTCAGCGCCATCAGATACTCCATAAAAAGCCCGNNCGGGCTTTTTATGGAGTATCTGATCAGTAAGTCTTCTAGGCATTAACCATTTTCCGCCTTTAGTACACTATCCAAACTTTCAAGTACGTGTTTAGAGGCAGCGTGCTTCTGCAAATCTACGAGCTTATCATGCGCCATTTGACGACGTGGCTCAGCCAATGTGTTCCATCGTGCCAGCACTTGTAATAAGCGTGAGGCCAATACGGGATTGGCATCGTCCAGCTTTTTAATCACGCTGGTATAAATGTCCAGACCTTCTTGTGTCCATAGTACCGTAGGCTGTGAACTAAAGGCGCTAATGACTGAACGCACGCGATTGGGTGTGTTCCAATCAAAGTCTTCATGCTCAAGCAATGCTTGGATAACCTCGGTACTCACATTATCAGCAGACGCTTGCACGCTAAACCATAAGTCAATGACCAAGTCATTCGCTTGAAAGCGTGTATAAAAGTCCGTCAAATACTCACTAGCATTTGCCACTTGGTGATTGACCATGGCTTTCAATGCGCCAAAGCGTTCGGTCATACAGCTGGCATTGTCATACTGCTGCTGAGCCCACTCTACTGCGCCCTTGACGTTAGCCGTCAGGGCCATGTCCAATACGACGTTGCGTAGGGCACGTGTGCCGCGAGCGTCAGCGCTATCGTCATAAGATTGCATTGGCAATTGTTTATAAAGCGCTGCCCACTGATCTTGTAGCGCCTCTGCCACTTGTTGATACAAGCCTTCACGCTGCGCTTTAATCAACTCTGGATCATAGTCTTTATGAATGGCAGACGCCAGCTCCTGTGCTGATGGAATATCAAGCAAGCGCGCAGCCAACATCGCATCATCAGCTGCTAATACGGGTAATGTTTGCGCCAACGCTTGCAAATATATATCAGGGCTGCTCTTTGTACCTTGACCTTGCAACAAAATACGATTAACGAGCATTTGGGTGACTTGCCAGCGGTTAAAACCATTGGTCTCATGTTTCAGCAAAAATGCCAAATCTTCGTCCTGATAATCATAATTCAGTTGCACAGGTGCGCTAAAGTCACGCAGCAATGACACCACAGGGTCGCTAGCTACCCCTTCAAAAACAAAGGTTTGCGTGGCTTCATCTAGCAGCAGCATACGTTCAGCCACAATGTCACCAGAGTCCTTGTCAAACAGCGCCGTCGCTACTGGAATTGGCAAGGGTTTTGGTGCCTCAAAACCGCTCACGTGACGTGTTTGCTGACTCAATGTAATGGTTAACGTTTGCGCCGCATCATCATAATCTTGGTGACCTGAGACGACTGGTGTGCCTGGTTGGCGATACCAATCGATGAACTCCTCTATTTTATCATCAGTAATACTGAGCGCCGATAAAAAGTCCTCAACGGTCACAGCTTGCCCATCATAACGGCGGAAGTACTCGTCTGTTCCCTTGCGAAAATCGTCTGGCCCCAAGGTATTGGCAATCATGCGTACGATTTCAGCGCCTTTCTCATAAACCGTCGTCGTATAAAAATTATTGATCTCAACGAAGCTCTCAGGACGCACAGGATGCGCAAGTGGCCCTGCATCCTCAGAAAACTGATGGGCACGCAAGGTGGCAACATCATCGATCCGCTGTACAGCACTCGACTGCTGATCCGCTGAAAACGATTGGTCACGGTAAACCGTAAACCCTTCTTTTAAACATAGCTGGAACCAATCCCGACAAGTGATGCGATTGCCCGTCCAGTTATGAAAGTATTCGTGAGCAATAATGGCTTTGACGCTGAAGCTACGCGCATCGGTCGTCGTCTCTGGACTCGACAACACGCAAGCGGTATTAAAAATATTAAGCCCCTTGTTCTCCATCGCGCCCATATTAAATTGGCTGACCGCGACGATCATATAGCGATCTAAATCATAGGCTCGGCCATAATTAACCTCATCCCATTCCATGGCGTCTTTTAAGGCTTGCATACCGACATCACATTTATCAATATCGGCAGACTTCGCATACAGCTCAAGCGCAACCTCTCGACCTTCGCTGGTGGTATAAACGTCTGTCAACACATCTAAATCAGCGACCACACAGGCAAACAGATAACTTGGCTTGTTAGTTGGATCATGCCAAATCGCATAGTGACGACTTGGCTCGTCCGCCACTTCACCGGCTTCGACTAAGTTACCATTGGCCAATAGCGTCGGATAGCGCTTATCCGCCTCAAGACGCGTGGTAAATATGGCCAGCACATCAGGGCGGTCTGGATAAAAAGTAATCTTCCGAAAACCTTCTGGCTCACACTGGGTGACAAACATCGTATCATCACCACTACCCGCCATATAAAAACCTTCAAGTGCGGTGTTGGTTTGCGGGCAGATGCGTACTTGAATCTCTAACGTCACTTGGTCAGGTGCGTTAACTATCGTGAGCTTACCCGCTTCTTGCTGATAGTCTCCAATAGCCAGTTGGTCGCCATTCATACTAATGGCCAGCAGCTCTAAATCTTCGCCAAATAACACGAGATCTCCGGCTGTTTGGCGTACCATTTGTAGCGTACTGTCTACCTGCGCATACGCTTCAAACAGCTTAATGTCTAAATCAACGGTTGCCACATCAAAACTTGGCTTTTGATAATCTTTTAAGTTAATTTTATGCGGGGCATGCGGTGGTACATCGGGCATTTCAGGATTAATAATTTGAGCATCGGTTTCAGCAGTAGACATATAAATTCCTATTATTATTTATGACATAAATAGTTGGGTAGTATGGTGAGCGCCATTAGCGCTAACGGCAATGAACAAAACTTTAAGCAAATTTTTAAGACGATGGATTATCAATAAACCTATAGCCCATAAACTTTTGACACACTCCCACCACTTTCGCACAGCTCAAGGGTGGGATTCTAAAAGCGTTAGCCTTT
>NZ_DFBY01000006.1:0-15272 GCF_002366815.1 Psychrobacter sp. UBA3068
TTTCTATTTTGGACTGACTATACCTTTATCGTTACTATATCCGGATTTAGTAATCCTTTTCTACTAGTTTTCGCTGCATTAGCTGTAGGTTCATTTTGCATGATTTTCCTTTCCATGATTTTAAGTTATATCCATTTTCCAAAAATATAGTCTAGATAGCAGCAAATATTAAATAGCGAGCTTAACCCAAAAGCCAAACCCGCCATTCATCAGAGACTCTATTCAAAGAATCTCTTTCACAAACTTAAATCTTACAAGCACCACCAGCACAATCATCTTCCATATCCGCTTGTGCATCGTTCGCACCATCACGCGTGTTATGGTAGTACAACGTCTTCACACCCATCTTATAAGCGTTTAGTAAATCTTTTAGCAATATCTTCATCGGTACACGGCCACCTGCATAACGAACGGGATCATAGTTAGTATTGGCAGAGATACTTTGATCGACGAATTTTTGCATGATGGCGACCAGCTTTAGGTAACCGTCATTGTTTGGCATTTGCCACAGTAGCTCGTACTGATCTTTTAGCTTGTCAATCTCAGGCACGACTTGCTTTAAGATGCCATCTTTTGACGCTTTGATAGAGACCAGACCACGTGGTGGCTCGATACCGTTGGTCGCGTTGGCGATCTGACTTGAGGTCTCAGACGGCATCAAAGCGGTTAGGGTCGAGTTGCGTAGACCGTGCTCGGTGATCTCGCCACGTAGCGTTTCCCAATCGAGATGTAGCGGCTCTTGGCAGATTTTATCCAAGTCGGCTTTGTACGTATCAATTGGCAAGATGCCTTGCGAGTACGTGGTTTCATTGAATGCAGGGCACGCGCCTTGCTCTTTTGCCAATTTGTTTGATGCTTTCAAGAGATAGTACTGCAATGCTTCAAACGTCTGATGGGTTAGACCAAGCGCGCTGTCGTCTGAATAGCGTGCGCCATTCTTAGCTAAGTAATAAGCATAGTTAATCACGCCCACACCTAGCGTACGGCGGCGCATACTACCGTTTTGAGCCGCTTTGACGGGATAGTCTTGATAGTCGAGCAGGGCGTCAAGCGCACGGACGATCAGCTCGGCTGGCTCTTCGATGTCGCTGACGTTTTCAACTTTACCCAAGTTGACCGCTGATAGCGTACAAAGCGCGATTTCACCAGATTCATCATTGATGTTGTCCATCGGCTTGGTCGGTAGCGCGATTTCCATACAGAGGTTTGACTGACGAATCGGCGCAACGGTCGCGTCAAATGGGCTATGGGTGTTGCAATGATCGACGTTTTGGATATAGATACGGCCCGTGCTGGCGCGCTCTTGCATCATTAGGCTGAACAAGTCGGCGGCTGGGATTTGACGGCTACGCACGTTCGGGTCGTTTTCGTATTTGGTGTATAGCTCTTCGAACTTGTCTTGATCTTCAAAGAACGCATCATAGAGGCCAGGTGTGTCGCCTGGTGAAAATAGCGAGATGTCTTGACCTTTAATCAAACGGGTATACATAGTTTTGTTTAACTGGACACCGTAGTCCATATGACGCACACGGTTGTCTTCGACGCCGCGGTTATTTTTGAGTACCAGTAATGACTCCACTTCTAAATGCCATAGTGGGTAGAACAGAGTCGCCGCACCCCCACGGACGCCACCTTGTGAGCAGCATTTCACGGCCGTTTGGAACAGTTTATAGAAGGGGATACAGCCAGTATGCTGCGCTTCGCCGCCACGGATTGGGCTACCAAGTGCGCGAATGCGACCTGCGTTGATGCCGATACCCGCACGCTGTGATACGTAGCGTACGATGGCGCTAGTGGTCGCGTTGATGGAGTCTAGGCTATCACCGCATTCGATCAATACACACGAGCTAAACTGGCGTGATGGCGTACGCACCCCTGACATGATGGGTGTTGGTAGCGAGATTTTGAACTCTGAGGTCGCATCATAGAAGCGTTTGACGTAATACAAGCGGTCTGACTTGTCATAACCTGCAAACAGACACATACCAACGAGCATGTATAAGAACTGCGGACTCTCATAAACGGTCTTGGTCACGCGATCTTGGACGAGGTATTTACCCGCCATTTGTTCAACCGCTGCATAGGCAAGATTCATATCGCGCCAGTGGTCGAGGTACTCTTCTAATTCATCAAACTCAGCACGGCTATAGTCAGCTAGGATATGCTCATCGTATTTGCCAGCATCTGTTAGGGTTTTGACGTGATCGTAAAGATGAGGCGGTGTGAATCTGTTGTAAGCAATCTTACGCAGATGGAAGATAGCCAAACGCGCGGCCAAATACTGATAGTCAGGCGTGGTCTCAGAGATCAGATCGGCTGCTGACTTGATGATAGTTTCGTGGATATCACGAGTCTTAATGCCTTCATAAAACTGAATGTGCGATTTTAGTTCAACTTGCGACACCGACACATTATCCAAGCCGTCCGCTGCCCACGCAATCACCTTGTGGATTTTGTCTAAATTAATAGGCTCTAAACGTCCGTCACGTTTGGTCACTTGGATGTTATCAATATGTGTCATGTTGTCCTCTTAATTGGATTACTTATAATGATGCTGCACGGTTCATACTTGGCAGGCATGCTTTATAACGCTAGTACGTTCTGCTGCGGTAGATGATTTTCTTTAGGCAAAAAGCGACCGCTACTCATAATAATGATTAAAATCACTGAGTACTACATATAGCGTGTTTGTTAGTAGGTAGGCACAATATAGCGGGAAAATTTTGAAAATGCTATATTGATTTTAGACCAAAACTATGTTGCTGCGAGGTTGTAGACGGCCCATATTTTGGCAAAGGACGATGGGACAAGGGTTAGGCGCGATTGACTCAAATAATAAATTTTTTGTAAAAATATCGTGACGATTTGTTTTTATTCTCTCGGTTATTGTTGGCTAATAACACAGGTCGCCAGAATAACAATGCGGGCGCAGATTGTACAGCAAACCACAAAAAATCGCCACCCGTATGTTATTACTAGCGAGTGACGATTTGGACGAAAAAGGGACTGGTTATTTTAAAAAAACATTATTTATTTAAACCACCATGCGGACGGTTTTGGCATTATCAAGCGATGCATAAAGCGTGTTCACCTGATCGGCAGTGGTGAGGTATAAATTGACACGTGCTGAGTGAAAACGGCCCGTTCTAGACGGTTTGACTTCGATGGAAGCCAAGTCAAAATCTGGGAACTGACTGCTCAAGATAAGCTTCACTTCATTGAGCAAGTTGTCGTGCTCGCCTTCGTGACCAATGATGCTTAGCGGATAGTTCATTGGGAAATCCCAAAGCTCAGGGTTTTGAATGTCCGTTTTTTTGCCTCGTAACGCGCTTGCATTGGGGGTCAGTTCGGTCACGTTGACCGATTTTTTATTTACTGGATTTTGGCTGTTGTCTTTTGGATCATCACTCATGATGCGTGCCTCATTTTTATGAAAATATTAAATATGGAAATAGTGGGCTTAACCCAACTAAGAATCGCTGCCGTGCTCAGTCTTTAATGGACGGACTTAATTCTGGACGAGTATCTTTGTTAAGGGTAGTCACTTTATTCACTGTTTATAGTGGCATATGGGCGATTATTCAAGGGCCGTGAGGGCTATGGCAATAGATTGTTAACAAGAATGGGAGGGTGTCTTTTCTTTTATGTAGGACCAACCCTATCAAGTCAATCGATTATGGCAAATAACCATTGATAGGCGCGATATCAGGCGGAATGTCCGTTTCTCCCAGCGCTTCTAATAAGTTGATTTCGATCGTGCGTGACAATGCAGTCAGGGGCAGTTTATTAGCAGCCAAGCCAAAAGGCTCTTCAAGCTCCTCACTGAGAGCATCTAAACCAAAAAAAGTATAAGCAATCACTGCACAAATCAAAGGCGTTGCCCAACCTAGGGATGCCACCAAGCCAAAAGGCAACATGATGCAATACAAGTAGGTTGTGCGATGCACCAATAGCATATAAGCAAAAGGCAGCGGCGTGTTATGAATACGTTCGCAGGCCGCCAAAACAATCGTCATAGAGGTCAGGCGCTCGTCCATATTCTGGATTATGTGATCTGACACTAGCCCTTGACGTCGAATCTCTCCAAGCTCTTTACCCATCATACGCATCAGATAGTTGGGTACGTTATGCGATTGGCGCATGCTGGCATGATGCTTTGGGTCAACAAAACGCTCGATGTCTTGCCAAGGCTCAGTATCACGAAGGCGATGGCGCACAGCGTGTGTAAAGGCGATGGTCAGGTACACCATACGTTGCTGGGTACGCTGGCCATTATCGGACTCGTCATCTATAAAAGAGAGCATTTGGCGGGTTAGGCTGCGACACTCATAAACCAGCTGTCCCCATAAGCTGCGCGCTTCCCACCAACGCTGATAGCTCGCGTTGTTACGAAACCCGAGAAACAACGAAAGGGCGATCCCTAATAAGGTAAAAGTCGCCGTACCATAGTAGGGAAAAGAGTTGGGAATCCAGTGCTGAATAATCGTAATTAAAGTACTGAGCAGGGTAATCAGCAAAACTTGTGGATAGATTTTTGGAATGATTGAGCCACGGAACGTGAAAAATATTTTAAAAGGATGGGGTTTTTGCCGGACAATCATGTCAGTTTCCTAGCGATGGAGTACATATATGCGCTGTTAAGTGTATAGTAGGTTTCCAAGAGACAGTCAAAACCTATAAAGCTTAAGCTGCCATCAATTTGTTAGTGACTACTATTTGTTATAGATTACTATGGGTGAAAAACGATTGTATTTTAAAAGTAATTGTCTAAAAGTAGAAGCGTCGTTGACATAAAAAAAGCTGAGACAGGCTCAGCTTTTTTATGGGGTTTACTGTCTAGTATTTAAAACCCATTCTATAGGCTTAGAACTGACCAGTAAATTTAGTCATTCTCTAAGAAAGAGCGCAGATGCTCAGAGCGTGAAGGATGACGTAATTTACGTAGTGCCTTTGCTTCAATCTGACGAATACGCTCACGCGTTACATCAAACTGCTTACCGACCTCTTCTAGAGTGTGGTCAGTTGGCATGTCGATACCAAAGCGCATTTTTAGCACACGCGCTTCACGCTCAGTAAGGTTACCGAGTACATCACGCGTGGCTTCGCGTAGACCAGCAGACGTTGCATCATCGACAGGACTTGAGATAGTCGAGTCTTCGATAAAATCGCCTAGATGTGAATCTTCATCATCACCGATTGGGGTCTCCATTGAGATAGGCTCTTTGGCAATTTTTAACACTTTACGGACTTTGACTTCGTCCATCTCTAAGCGTTCGCCTAATTCCTCAGGGGTTGGCTCGCGTCCCATTTCTTGTAGCAACTGACGTGAGACACGGTTTATCTTATTAATGGTCTCAATCATATGCACAGGAATACGGATAGTGCGGGCTTGGTCAGCGATAGAGCGGGTGATTGCCTGACGGATCCACCACGTGGCATAGGTTGAGAACTTATAACCACGGCGATATTCAAACTTATCGACCGCCTTCATCAGGCCAATGTTACCTTCTTGAATGAGATCCAAGAACTGTAGACCACGGTTGGTATATTTCTTGGCGATAGAGATCACCAAACGCAGGTTGGCTTCAACCATTTCTTTTTTCGCGCGGCGAGCTTTTGCTTCACCAACCGCCATACGGCGTGCCACATCTTTCATGTCGTGGATTTTCATGTCGAGCTGTTGCTCGTAATCACGAATTCTGCGTTGTAGCAAAATAACATCATCGGTGACTTTTTCTAGTGTACCAGCAAAAGCGGGCTTACCCTTGATGCGCTCAATGAGCCAATCAACGTTGGTTTCGTTACTTGGGAAGGTTTTACGAAATTCTTCGCGCGGCATGCGACCACGGCGAATGACCAAACGCATGATTTGACGCTCTTGCTTACGCACATCGTCATAGACGTCATGCATGATGGCCATCACTTGATCAGACAAGCGGTTGTTTAGCTTTAGCATCATAAAGCGTTCTGCGAGTAGGGCGTAAGCGTCATCAGCTTGTACGCTACCACGGCCATAATCCAGCAAGGCTTGTTTGGCTTTGATAAACAAGTTCTCGATTTCTTCTAAACGCAAACGCACTTCTTCTGCATCAAGGCCGCTGGTTTCTTCTTCGGCTTCTTCTTCAACGTCGTCGTCATCTTCGTCATCATCGTCAAGCACGGCCGCTTTGGCATTGGCTTTTGCTTTGATCACAGGCGGGTTTTCTTTCTCTTCTTTGATCCGCTCGCGCTCTTCTTTCGCCGCTTCTTTGGCTTCTTGCGCGGCAATCTTGTCTTCTTCGGTTTCAGGGTCTAAAAAGCCTGTGATGACGTCAGAAAGTTTCTTTTCGCCCTCTTGTACTTTTTGATACTCATCAAGGACAAACTGTACCGTACCTGGCCAGTAGGCCATGGCGTGCTGCACATCACGAATACCTTCTTCGATACGCTTGGCAATGGCGATCTCACCTTCACGCGTAAGTAGGTCAACCGTTCCCATTTCACGCATGTACATACGGACAGGATCGGTGGTGCGACCCGGCTCAGTCTCAACAGACGCCAATACGGCTGCTGCCTCGTCCGCTGCCATGTCATCATCACTTGAATCATCGTTCATCAAGATGTCATCGGCATCGGGGGCAGATTCAAAGATTTTAATACCAACATCCGTCAGCATTTGCACAATATCTTCGATCTGATCGCTTTCGGTAATAGAGTCGGGCAGTTGGTCATTCACCTCAGCATAGGTGAGATACCCTTGCTCTTTACCCATTTGGATTAAGGTGGCCAGTTGAGATGTGGACTTAGAAACTGACTTATCGTTCATAAATACTCGCTTACTTGCATCGGACATTTTTATATTGTGACTCGCTATCGCTTACTGGCTGCGTTGATCTTATCAATCGATTGATCAAAATGGGGCGTAGAGGTTGTCAATAATATCAAAAATGAGTTGATATGAATAAAGGCTCAAAACACTACAATAACAATGCTAAAAAACAGCTAAAAATAAAAATTAGAAAAGCTAAAAAGTCTTCAAAATAACAATACTTAAAAATCATAGTATCTAAAAACTGATACTTAAAAATAATACCCAAAACTTGCGCTTAATGCTGCCTGCTTACAGTCGTTAAGCAGTGCTGTCAATACACAGCGACACAGTTTAACACAGACCACCGTAATCAAGCACGAGGTAGTGATAGCTACCGACCGTTTTTTGCGGTTTATTTACGATCAGTTGCCTGTTTGGCACGCTTTTAAATGGGGCCATGACGACTGGGTATAATCACTAGTAGTGGGGGCAGCATTGACACTTTTAAAGGGCGACCGTTTGAGAAATAAAAATTAAGCGTAAGACCTAAGATTGAACGGTGACCATTTGTGCTGACTGCTCGGCCTGCTGGGCGCGTAACCAGTCATTTAATAACTGTGACTGCTTACGGACAATCGCCAGCTTAATATGATCGGGATTTTTTATCAGCTCTTGCATCTTTTTTTGCAAATGTAGTTTAAGTAGCTGCATCACTAAGTTTTCAATGAGCTCATCCAAGCTTAAAACATTTCTTGCCGTTAAGGTTTTATAAAATCCGCCCCAGCTACGGCTAAGCATCTGTTGGGTAAGCGGCTTCACATTCGATAAGACAAAATGCGCGGCCGCATTGGCGTCTTTTGGCAAATAGTTAAGGCAACGTTTGATGGTGCTGACGATGTCAAGTAAGGCGGTGTCTTGCAGGTCTTCCCAAGCAAGCGGACGCAGGATATCGGGCGCCGCTTTTTGTTTAATATGGGCAGGCAGGTGTAAATCATGGATACCTGCCTGTCGCCAAATCGACTCAATCGGGTCATCGGTGAGGGCGCGCGGCTGGAATAAAAAACAAAGTTGCAGTTGCTGACTGATGGTCATGTCACCGTCGAAATCTAACAGTGCATCTTTGGCCTCGACGTTTTGACTGCGCTTGCCGCCAAGCTTTTGATAAATGTCATTGTTGAGCAAATAACGAAAACTACTGCCTTTGGGTAAGGCGGTGGTTAAGGCGCGCACTTGCGACATCAGCTTGGCTTTGCCTTCTGCCAAGGTCAAATCATAACGCTCACTTAGATAGGCAAAAATGTACTGGGACAACGGCATGGCATTAGCGATTTGCTCGCGCATGGCATCGCCGCCCTGACTTTTGATAAAAGTATCAGGGTCATGGTTGTTGGGTAGGGTTAAAAACCGCAATTCTTTATCATCCGCCAGCACAGGCAGGGCCACCTCAAGCGTACGCCAAGCGGCTTTTTGTCCCGCACTATCGCCATCGAAACTCAATGTCAAAGTAGGGTTTAGCGTTAATAGCCGTGATATCTGACTTTCATTAATCGCTGTACCCATGGAGGCGACAGCGCCATAAACGCCGGCTTGATAAAGGGCGATGACATCCATATAGCCTTCGACCACAAGCCAGCTATCGGCACGCTGCTGGCGCGACTCATAATAACCGTACAGCACATGCTGCTTATGAAAAACTGGCGAGTCTGAGGAGTTGATGTATTTGGGCTTTACCTCGTCATCGAGCGCACGACCACCGAAACCAATAGTACGGCCTTGGTTATCTCGAATAGGAAAAATGACGCGATCACGCAGTAAATCATAGTCTCGCCCAGACTCTGATTGGCGCACTAAACCGAGTGCCTTTAGTCCCGCGATATCTTGCGGAAACTGATGCTCAAGATGCTGCCAACCAAACGGTGCATAACCCAAACCAAAAGTCTCAAAAATCTCCTCGGTAATACCGCGCGATAAAAAATAATGCTTGGCATGAGGGTGGGTTGTGAGATTGTGCTGATAAAACTGCTGTATTTGCGCCAATAGCTCATACAGGTTGCCGTCTTCTTCAGACTGGCTACTCACACCATGTGGGTCACTCATTCCATTGGTGTCGGTTAGCCATGGTGGCGGATACCCATTATCGCTGTGGTGGTCACTACCGCTTTGATAGTCTGCATCATAAGTATCAGGGGGGTAAGGCGCAGAGGCGTAGTTATCTAGCGGTGGATACTCCCCATAGCTTGCATTATCGTTGTAGGCAGGGGCGTCTGCATACGCTTGAGGAGTTTGGTCAATATTGCTTTGATTAACCTTGTCTTGATTGACACTGCTTTGATTGACGTTGTCTTGAGCTATAGCTGGGCTAGGCACAGGTGGGACAATGGGTTTAGGGGCGCTACGCTGATAACTGACATTTTGTCGCTCTTCTTGTGGTACCTCAATACCAGTCTGCTTTGACAGCTCATTGACCGCCTCGATGAACGTTAAGTTTTCATAGTCACGCAAAAAGCTGATGGCGTTGCCACCGACACTACAGCCAAAGCAATGGTAGATATTTTTTTGTGGATTGACATAAAAAGACGGCGATTTTTCCCCATGGAAAGGGCAGCAGCCCTTAAATTCACTCCCCGCCCGTTTAAGCGTGGTATGTCGCCCAATAATGCTGATTAAATCAGCTTGGCTATTTAGTTGCTCGAGGATATGATTAGGAATGCTCATACAAAAAACAGTTTACCATAGGTCAATTATGTTGGGGCATAGACAGTACCGTGCTTTTTTACATCATTCTTTTACTTTGAATTCATTGTAGAGTAAAAACAGAAAAATAAGGCCAACAGAGCGTTGACCTTATTATTTATGATGTGCAATCGACGGTATAAAATCAAAAAAAGTCACTTAATCTGATTTAACTAGTCCTCATCACCCACATCTGTATCCGTATTCGTTTCAGGTAGCGTTGTACGGCGCGTAGGATTCATGTTTTGCGGATCAACGGTCGCTTCTCGAGCAGTAGAGCCAGTGCTTGATTGGCTGGTGACTCGTTCTGTAGACGCTTCCGGCAGACCTAAGCCCACATTGATGCCGGCGTTACGTACAGCCGAGGTATTGACCGCAGGCGCATTGGTAGTGTTGTCGCTAGGCAGTCTTAATTGGTTGACGTTACGAATCATCTGCGTCTTGGTGGCACCATTGTACTCGCCAGTTGCGACTGAGGTGTCTTGCATACTTGAGCGGCCAAGCTGACCAAAAGTCAATTTGTTAAGCCAAGTGCGATCACGTTTGGTCTCTAATTTCACACGGCCGTCATTGGTTAGCCAATTTGGATAGTTAATTTGTAATAGTGTTTTGTACTCATTTGCCAAGTCCGTCAGACCTAATTTGTCATGGCTATAAGCGAGAACAGCGATGGCTTCAGGAATAGATTCACTGAGTGGATAGTACTGAAACACCCATTTGGCACGATTGACAGCGGCCACGTAAGCTTCGCGCTCAATATACCAATTGGCAGCGCTCATCTCACTTTCAGCAAACTGATTGTAAATAAAGGTCATGCGCTGAGCGGCATCTGGTGTGTAAGGACTATTAGGGTATTTGTTGATAAGCTCTTGGAAGTTTGCAAAGGCAATGCGTAAGTACGCTGTATCACGCTCAGCTTGGTTTAGCTTAAACAGTTTTAGGCCCTCTGATGAGCCTTGCATATTGGCCACGCCGCGCACATAGTAGGCATAGCTGACTTGTGGATTAGAAGGGTAGAGATTGATGAACTGCTCAGCGCTGGCCGCTGCCATTTCATATTTACCACTTTCATATTGGGCATACATGATATCAAGCAACGCCTGTTCGGCATATTGTCCAGTAGGATAGAAAGTGCGTAGATTGGTCAGATCTTCGATGGCTTGGGTATAGCGACCTTTATCAATCTGGGCGATCGCATCGTTATAATAACCTTGCTCTGACTTTTCGGCCGTCTCTACCGCATCGACGTCTGCACCGCCGGTTAAATTTTTAAAAGTCTGACAACCCACTAGATTGACGCTTAACGCCAGTAGGGTTATTGAGGACAGTTTGATAAACGTATTGCCAACAGCTTGCATACTTCTTCTCCGACACAAGATGCACAATAGCAGCAGCGCTACTATGCTATATAAAAGGTTAATAATAAAAAACGATGCTTATGGTATCAATTAACTGTCTATTATTGAGTACGTTCATCATGAAGCGGACGCGACATCAACGTGATTTTTATCTAATGAGGTTTTGGCCCCGTCCGTGTTACTCGGGCCTTGGGTCAATACCACATCACCACAGCTAACGTTAAAATACAGTTGTTTTAAAAATACAATGCCATAGCATACAGCAAAATATGGCGATACTTTATAGAATAACGTTTGTTTCGTCTATTTTTTGCCTCGACAGACTACTGCTTGCAAGCTACGTGATAGTCGTGTCTTGTCTGCATTTGGTATTTTAACATGGGCGACTATCATGAGCGATGTCGAATGTCATTGTCACTGATAAATATACAGTAAATTACAGCAATGTCATATTTTAGAGAGTTAGCCATTTTGGCCATGATTGTTTGAGACATGACGTTATCATCAAAAAATGACAGATAACACACAGCTTCTATAGGGCTTAAGCGCTCAGCATGGTACACTATTGCAGGACTGGCTCTACTGTTTTTGGCAACGATTATATTTATCATGTGCCATTAATCCGCGAGGGGCAGTCTGTTTTTTATAAAGTTGCGATGACAGTTTCTTTAACCATTTTCTCAAAAGTTGCCTGACCAAACGATTTCAGGGGCTTTTTTATGTATATATCTAGCTATGAATAATAATGCTATAACTACCCATTTACCACCGAATCAATCATTAGATATTGATTCATCAGCACAAGAGTCACCAATGCCAAATGATGTTTTAAAGAATAGTGAGTTACCTGACGATAATCAGACAGCGCTTGATGAGCAAAGGCAAGATGAGGTGCTCGATGATGACGACGTGCTCGAAGAGGGTAGCGATGACATTAATGAAGACGTTGATGATAGCGATGATGACGAGACCACAGTAGCCGGTCAAGCAGTGCCGGTGATTGTGGATATGACGCACACTGTCACAGAAGATCAGTCAGGTCTGCGTATTGATAAGGTAGCGTCGCAGGTGTTTACAGACTTTTCGCGTGTACAGCTACAAGGCTGGATCAGTGATGGCAGTTTACTCTATAACGGTAGTGTGCAAAGACCTAAGGTCCGCGTCAAGGCAGACGATGTGTTGCATCTATCGACCACGCTGGAGCAGCATAGCGAAGATCAGCCAGAAGATATAGATATCGACGTCGTCTATGAAGATGATGATGTATTGGTGATTAATAAACCTGTTGGTATGGTCGTACATCCTGGCGCTGGTAATCAGACGGGCACCTTGGTCAATGCGTTACTGTATCACTATCCACAGCAGCATCATTTGCCGCGTGCAGGGCTGGTGCACCGTATTGACAAAGACACCTCAGGGCTACTACTGATTGGTAAAACCAAGCCGGCTCAAATGGCACTGATGGAGCAGCTAAAAGACAAATCAGTCTATCGCCATTACCAGTGTGTGGTGGCAGGGGATGCAGCAAGCTTATTACGACATCGCCGCATTGATGCACCGATTGGTCGACATCGCAATCAGCGTACCAAAATGACCGTAATGACGGCAGGACGTGAGGCGGTCACGCATTTATTAAACGTCACGCCTCTGAACGAAAACTACTGTCTATTAGACGTAGGACTTGAGACTGGGCGTACCCATCAGATTCGTGTGCATTTGAGTCATGTAACCTATCCGATAGTAGGTGACCGTGTCTATGGTGGCCGTCGCCAATTGCGTGCAGGCCTGACAGAAGCACAGCGTCAAGCGATTAGTAACTTTCCCCGTCAAGCCTTGCATGCCTATACTCTAGGCTTTGTTCATCCGGCGACAGGTGAAGATATTGAAGTGACAACGCCCCTCCCAGAAGATATGCTGCAATTAATAGCAGTGCTTAGCGACGGCTATGACGACGAATAGCCATTTTTAACCGTACGGTAAAAGCTCTCGTCACGGATAGGAAAAGCAGTAGACAGCTGTCAATGAGACAAAGACGACTCACTAAGTGGTAAATTGGCCATGATAAATAAACTTCCAATGACATTGCTCACGCAAATTGATGATGTGGCTGTTTTTCAGACGGCCGCTTTTACTAATGCTGAGACTGTGAGTGCCAGTGATTTTGACTTAAAAAATCAGCAGTTAGAGCCGCACAATGGCGCCAATTATGGTGAGCTGAACTTAGGGTTGCATGTTAGTGATGAGGCAACAAAGGTGCTGGGCAATCGTATGCGCCTATTGGCTGCCATTAATGAGCAGTTTTTAACCCTATCATCGCAGCGCTTCCAAGACATCCCTATCAAACGCTTACACTGGGTCAATCAGATTCATGGCAAGCAAATTCATGATGTCGATGCCACTGCCCTCAGTATGCAACCAGTGGCCGCTGATGCGATGGTCAGTCAACAGACAGGTCTTGGACTGGCGATTATGACAGCGGACTGTGTCCCCATTGTCTTGTATCAACCGACGAGCGGACAGATTGCAGCGATTCATGCAGGCTGGCAGGGGCTGGCTTGCGGCGTTATCCAAGCCACTGTCCAGCGTTTTACCGAGTCTGGGGAGATCAAGGCTTGGATTGGCGTTTGCATCAGTCAGGATAACTATGAAGTTGGTGTTCAGGTGCGCGATCAGCTACTAAAAGGATGCATAGAAAATAAATCACTGACTGAAGCGGGCCTTAACAGTTTTGATCAGCGATATGCTATCCATTCGGATGATGTCAGCAAGAATGGTAGCAAGGCGCCGCATTTACCTGAGACAGTTGACAAAGCGACAATTCACACAAGCGCCGCAAAAAAAATTAAGCTGAATTTACCAAAGTTGGCAGCAGATCAGTTAAGTAGCGCTGGCGTGAGATTAGCTCATGAGTCACTGATACACTGTAGTTATGCCGATGACCGTTATTATTC
Source organism: Psychrobacter sp. UBA3068 (assembly GCF_002366815.1). Lineage (NCBI taxonomy): Bacteria > Pseudomonadati > Pseudomonadota > Gammaproteobacteria > Moraxellales > Moraxellaceae > Psychrobacter > Psychrobacter sp. UBA3068. Next base: position 13,833 of record NZ_DFBY01000006.1, read on the forward strand.
CTATCGGCGTCAGACACACTTACAGCAGCCTGCCACGGGGCGTATGGCGCTGGTTATTGTGCGCGCTGCTTCTGTATGAGAGTATGCGATGTGTTGTGTAGAGGTTTTAGGCAAACGCTGAGCCTGTCTAACTGACTGCACCCATTCATTTGTATTATTTTTATCCCATCATTTATAGCCATTATTAGAGTTTGTATGAATAAATCTACCGAGCCGTCTTTCACGTCCACAACCACTGACCACGCGCCTAATGTATCGATTGCTGTTATTTTCCACAGTAACTATGGTCATACTAAGCGCGTTGCCGAAGCAATAGTCAAAGGTGCACACCAGCAACTGCCAGAAACCCAAGCCAAAGCCGTGGATGTCCATGATGTCGATTGGGACTATCTCGATCAGGCCGATTTGTTGGTGTTCGGTAGTGCTGTATATATGGGTAGCGTGACGGCTGAATTTAAGACTTTTATGGATGAGACTTCAAAGCGCTGGTATCACCGTAAATGGGAAGGTAAGTGGGCCGCCGCTTTTGCCAATTCAGGTGGATTAAGCGGTGATAAGCTGGCGGTATTACAGCAGATTGCTCTATATGCTATGCAGCATGGCATGAACTGGATTGGCTTACCACTGATGCCAACAGGTCATGAGGAACATGATTTGAACCGTCTATCTAGCTTTTTGGGCTTAATGACCCAGTCACTTGATGGGCCACCTGAAGAAACACCTGGGTCTGGTGATATCGATACGGCCATTTGGTTTGGTGATCATTTGGCCAAAACCATTATTAAGCATCAGCCAGCCGCTTCAAAAAGCTAACGTAGCCTATGATTCAGTTGCTGTTATTAAGTCATTAACAATGTTTTATAGAAGTTAGAGGGCAGATATCAAACCGATATCTGCCTTTTTTGTTTTTCTTATTTTATGGAGTGCCACTTTGAACCACGATGGTGGTAGCAGGGAGATTTTTGACAGGAATGGGACTTTCAACGAATTGAAATGATTGACAGCCTGTAAATAGCATGGTTGTGGTAGCTAAACAGATAACGGTTAACGATTTCATAATGGTGTCTCAGAAGGCAGTTTGACCCAATATAGTGGCTATTGCGTATGAGCAAACACGATCACGGTAAGGAATAAAGTGGGTTTTGAACCATTATATATAAAAACCTCTCAGTAGCAGAGGGTTATTAAACAGTTACCTAAAACCTATCTAATCTTAATTATTTATAATTAAAATAAGCAATTCATCTATCAACCAAAAGAAGTTAAAAAAGCATTATGATCCGTGGTCATATCATCGAACTCAAACCCAACAACGTACAAGCAAATCACTTTGCTCGTGCTTGCGGCGTGGCGAGAAAAGCCTACAACTGGGCTTTGTACGAGTGGCAACGGCAGTATGCGCTTGACAAGGCGTACCGTGAGGCGTGTTTGGCGACTGGT
>NZ_DFBY01000006.1:15451-54852 GCF_002366815.1 Psychrobacter sp. UBA3068
ATTTGACGGCAAGATCATGTCAGCTACCATCTCCAAGCGTGGCGGTAAGTGGTTTGTTAGCGTAGCCGTTGAGATGCAAGCATCTTCACTTCCTACTAAAAAGACAGGTAAAAGCGTGGGCATCGACCTTGGTATTACTGATTTATTGGTTTTATCAGACGGCACTAAAATCAAAGCGCCAAACCCATTAAAGACCAATCTAAAACGTTTGCGCCAACTAAATAAAGCACTCAGCCGCACCAAAAAAGGCAGTAAAAACAGAGAAAAAGCGAAAACCAAGCTCTCTCGTTTGCACTACAAAATCAGGTGTATCAGGCAGGATTCTCTCCATCAGATTACAACAAAGCTGATTAATGACTTTGATGTATTGGCGATTGAGGATTTAAACGTCAAAGGTATGGTTAAAAACAGACGATTATCAAGAGCTATTAGTGATTTGGGTTTCTTTGAGTTTAAGCGTCAGCTTATCTACAAAGCCAATGAGCAAGGCAAAGTGGTTAAATCAGTGGGGCGCTTTTATCCAAGTTCAAAAACCTGCTCAAACTGTAATCATATCCTTGGTAAAGATGAGCTAACATTAAAAATACGTGAGTGGATCTGTCCTGCCTGTCAGGTTTCTCATAACCGCGACCTCAACGCCAGCATCAATATTTTAAATAACGCGACTGTTATTTTAACAGCGGCATAACCTCGTTTATTGGACGGTGAGTTCCATCGCCAATTAAAAAAAGTCTGTGGAGTCGTGGTCAGTCTAACTCTCAAATGAGAGGTAGCGCGTGACAATGAAGTAGAAAGAAAACGTCAAATCTGGCTAATAGTTAATATTAGTTAGGTTTGAGTAAGATTTTTGGAACGGTTAGAAGCGATGTATGCGGAACTTTTACTTTTAAAGAAAATGATCTATTTATGATAGTAGGGGTTTTTCTGTTCGTAAACCCTCTCTACGTTTTACTAACCCTCTGTATCATCCAAAATACAAGCCCCTGTCCAGAGTTTTTACGGACGTGCGAATGGGTTGTATTCTAAATAAGAATAGTGATAATATGTTGAAAGCTGACCAAATAGTCAAGTATCATCTGGTGTCAGTTTTCTATCGAGACTGACACACAATTGCCGCTACCTTTAATGCCACGCTTTCAAGAGAAAAGGGATGTCTTTATATTTTTAAGTTTGATGGATCATGGTGTGTAATAACCTTCTTTATCTAACATAATAGAGTATTGTAGTCATCAGCGTGCTCAGTATGTGGGTTCGTATCGATCGCTAAGAAGCGCTGTCTAAATGATTGCCATGTGATACAAGTCAAGCACTTGATTTTAGTATGCCAGCCGTTCACGTCCTTAAGCCTTATGCTTATATTTATTATTTTATTTTAGCCGAGTCTTGCTATGATTAGTTTTTATTTGAATGGGAAACGCCATGAGCTAACCCAGCTTAACCCTAATACGACGGTGCTTGAGTATCTACGATTGCATGAAGGCCAAACGGATACCAAGGAAGGCTGCGGTAGTGGCGACTGCGGGGCGTGTACGGTCATGGTGCAGCGCCTACCTGTGGCAGGTCAGCCGCAAGGTAATGCCGAACCGTTTTATACCATCAATTCTTGCATCACTTTGGTGTCGCTCATGGATGGTCACCATCTTATGACAGCGTCTTATTTGGCGGACAATCCTGAGCATCATCCAGAACGTGCGTGGCTGCATCCAGCGCAGCAAGCCATGGTGGAGTGTCATGGGTCGCAGTGCGGTTTTTGTACGCCTGGGTTTGTGATGTCGCTTGCTTGTGTCTACGAAAACAATCGTATGCAGAAAAATCAAGAGGTGGTGAGCCAGAGCGCCACAGCCAACCAACTGAGCTATGAGAAGGTGGTTGCCTCGATATCTGGCAATCTATGTCGCTGCACAGGGTACCGGCCTATTATCGAAGCAGGCCTATTGATGAGCGATATTGGTCAGCAAAGAGAGGCCGAGCAGTCAGCGGTGAAAGACTTAACCAGCACTCTAGCGACAGATGTCATGGCAAGTACAAAAGAGTCAGCAATCTCTAAAGAGGCGCCAGTGGCAGCTGCGTTAAACGATGGCGCATCTATGACTGTTGAACCTGCCCTGATTGATGCTGTAAGGCAGTTATATATCCCAAAAACCTTAGATGAGCTTGATGCGCTGTTAGCTGCCAATCCTCAGGCAACTATTTGGGCAGGTGGTACAGACTTAGGATTGAGTGTCACACAGCACTTGGTCGATCATGATGTCATCATTCAGCTCTCAGGGGTTAAGGCTCTAAAATCTTGGACGCTGTCTGACTCAAATAGTGATAAATCGAGTAATCATCAAGCCAAACGCCAATCATTGGTGCTAGGCGCTGGTATGAGTTACCAGCAGATGCAACCTGTGCTTGAGCAGTATTTTCCGGTCTTTGCTCAACTGTTTGAGCGTATTGCCTCACCGCAAATTCGTAATATGGGCACCATTGGTGGTAATGTAGCCAACGCCTCGCCGATTGGGGATTTGCCACCGATTTTATTGGCGTTGGATGCGTCCATTCATTTGCGTCATTGCGCGCTTAATCGCGAAAACTCAGGCGGTGAAGCCAAGACAGGTAGTGAAGCCAATAAGAGTAACGCGCTTTATACGGATGAGATCATACCGTTATCAGAGTTTTTCTTAGATTATAAAAAGACCAAGCTGCAAGCAGGCAGTTACGTTGTCGCTATCCATCTTCCCCTGATGCAGGACAACCAGCACTTATTTATTCATAAAATTAGCAAACGTTATGAAGATGATATCTCGGCGTGTTTGCTGGCTGCACGAATCGATGTGTCAGCAGATGGCACGTCTATTGAAAACGCAAAGCTGGGTTTAGGCGGCATGGCGGCAATACCTCTGTTGGCCACAAAGTGTCAGCAAGCGCTTATTGGTCAAGCTACCGAAGTTGCGAGTTTTGAGAAGGCAGCACAAGTGTTATCCGCCGATGTGACACCAATGACTGATGTCAGAGCCAGCCGGGAGTATCGCACCCATGTGGTACAGCGGCTGTTGGTAAAGTGCGGCAAGCAATTGGTAAAAGAATTACAGGCTGAGAGCGTTTGATGGCCAGAGCAATCTAGTAGTGATATTTGCCAAAATAAACAGCAGCATTCATAAAAGCGTACTAATAGAAGAGATTTGCTATGAGCCACCATTCATCCTTATTTGACAGTTACAGTATCCGCCGTGTGCGTCCGCCAAAAAACAAAATTGGCACCTCAGCCAAGCATGACAGTGCGATCAGCCATGTGATGGGGACAGCGACCTATGTGGATGATATCGCAAAACCACAAGGCACTCTGCATCTGGCAGTGGGTAAAAGTAATCATGCCCATGCCCGTGTATTGAATATGGATTTAAGCGCTGTCAGAGACGCTGATGGCGTCGTGGATGTCTTAAGCTTCAAAGATTTACCGGCACAGACAGACATTGGTGCGGTGTTTGATGGTGAGCCACTGATGGTGGATGAACTCACAGAATACGTGGGTCAGACGCTATTTGTGGTGGTGGCAACCAGTCATCGCGCTGCCAAAAAAGCAGCTCTGAAAGCGGTGGTAGAGTATGAGCCACTACCAGCGGTGCTGAGTATTGATAAGGCATTAGAGCAAGAGCTGTACGTGCGCCCGAGTCATTTTATGAAGCGCGGTGATGCAGCGACTGCACTTGAGAACGCGCCAGTTCGTATTGAAGGTCATATTCATATGCGCGGGCAAGAGCACTTTTACCTAGAAGGACAAGTGTCTTATGTGGTGCCTTGTGATGATGGTGGACTAGAGGTATATACGTCTTCACAGCATCCGAGTGAAGTACAGCAACTCGTCGCTGAAGTGACGGATTTGCCGTTCCACGCGGTCAATACAGTCGTGCGCCGTATGGGTGGCGGTTTTGGTGGTAAGGAGACGCAAGCTGCTGCGTGGGCGTGTCTGTGCGGTATCGTCGCTAAACGTCACAATGTGCCAGTCAGCATGCGTTTAGATCGGCAAGATGACATGGTCGTGACCGGTAAGCGCCATGAGTTTGCTAATCGCTATGAAGTCGGCTTAGATGAGTCTGGTCGTATACTAGGCGTCGACATGCAATTGGCTGGACTGTGTGGCTACTCACCGGATTTGTCCGATGCCATCGTCGATAGAGCGATGTTCCACTGTGATAATGCCTACTATTATCCTGCGGCTCATGTGGCAGGGCATCGTTGTAAGACACATACGGTATCTAACACTGCTTATCGAGGATTTGGTGGGCCACAAGGGTTGATGACGGCTGAATATATGATGGATCATATTGCCTATACGTTGGGACAAGATCCGCTGCAAGTGCGCTTGGCAAACCTATATCAAAATGGTCAAAGCACTCACTATGGGCAGACAATTGAGCATTTTGATCTGGCCACCATTATGAGCAAGCTTGCCAAAGACAGTGATTATGAGACACGCCGTCAGCAAATCATAAAAGCCAATCAACAAGCCGCCGCTGAAGGTAGCGACAAACGCCTTGGTATCGCTCTGACGCCAGTGAAGTTTGGTATCTCATTTACCGTGCAGACCCTCAATCAGGCAGGCGCGCTGGTACATATTTATACCGATGGCAGTATCCACCTCAATCACGGCGGGACAGAGATGGGACAAGGGCTATATATCAAAATTGCCCAGATCGTTGCCAATGAGTTTGATGTGGACTTAGATACCGTTAAAGTATCAGCGACGCGTACGGACAAAGTGCCGAACACCTCACCAACTGCGGCCTCATCAGGTACAGATATTAATGGTAAAGCGGCACAAAATGCTTGTCTGAGTATTAAGGCGCGTATCGTTGAGTTTGCGGCTGAGCACTTTGAAGTGGCGCAAGAAGCCATTCGGTTTGAGCAAAATCATGTCTATATCGGTGACAAAGAGACACTCACTTTTGCTGAAATGATCCAGCTGGCGTATCAAAACCGGATTAGCTTGTCGTCTACCGGCTACTATAAAACGCCCAAGATATTTTATGATCGCTCTAAAGCATGGGGTCGTCCTTTCTTTTATTTTGCATTGGGCGCAGCCTGCGCTGAGGTTGAGATTGATACCTTGACAGGCGAGTATCAAGTTTTGCGCTGTGATGTACTGCATGACGCTGGGCAGTCGATCAACCCTGCTATTGATATTGGGCAGATTGAAGGTGGCTTCGTTCAGGGAATGGGCTGGCTGACCGCTGAAGAGCTGATTTGGGATAGTACAGGGAAGCTTGCATCTAACAGTCCTGCCAACTACAAAATTCCAACTGCCCATGATTTGCCCAAGCAGTGGAGTGTCAAATTGTATGACCGAAAAAACAGCGAGCAGACGATTTATAACTCTAAAGCGGTGGGTGAGCCGCCATTTATGTTGGCCGCAAGCGTTTGGTGCGCTATCAATAATGCCGTTGCCAGTCTTGGTGATTATCAGAAAAACCCAGAGCTGACCATGCCTGCGACACCAGAAGCCGTACTGAAGTCAGTCATGCGTATGCAGGGCACCCCTTGGGAAGTGGATGCTGAAGTAGACACCGATACGGTTTTGAGTCTAATCAAGGGTGCGGAAGAAAACAGCGATCTTTATAATGATAAGGCGATGCCGCAAGACGTGCGTCATGCCAAAGACATCGATCCAGCGGAGGTCGAGGGCAGGCAAGTGGATGATCAGCCTGAGGCGATAGAGCATCCAAATGTAGCAGGGGCAAGAGGGCCTGCGCACAGTGAATGAGTCGTTAGCAACACCAGTCGTCTGGTATGACGGTTTGGCGAAATATCAGCAGCAAGGCATTGCCCACGTTTTGGCAACGATCGTAGCAGTGAATGGGTCGGCCCCCCGAGCGCTGCAGGCAAAAATGATCGTCACGCAGCGTAGTATTGTGGACACGCTCGGCGGCGGCGGTTTGGAACACGACGTAGTTACCACCGCGCGGCAACTTTTGAACGGCGAGATGGCCGAAACAGTATCAAAAGAGATAAAGCTCAAAGGTGCTGAGATAAGCTGCAAGGGGCCTACAGAGCCTGCTAAAGCTGTGCGCCGCGATGCTGTTTACACCAAGCACTATCCACTGGGAGCAAAGCTCGCACAATGCTGTGGGGGCAGTGTCACGGTGATGTTTGAGTGTTTTAATGTGACGCCGCCGATGTCGATTCTGGTCTTTGGGGCAGGACATGTGGCTGCTGCGCTAATGACTGTCCTCGCTGAGCTGCCTTGTCAGGTGGACTGGGTGGACAGTCGTCCAGAGATGTTTGAGCGTTATTTGATCAATAAAATCAGCACCAGTACCGCTAGCCAAACCGCCGCTATTCATAAAAATGGACAGGCGCAAGCAGCAGAAAATCAATCAGTGCTTTACCAATTGCCAGCGCACATTCGTCCCCATATCGATGATGAACCTACTGATTTTGTGCGCCCATTTATCGAGCAAGGCGGTCAGCGGTTTATTCTGATTATGACTCATGATCATAGTGTCGATTTTGAGCTGGTGCGGACAGCACTAGATACCGTGGTCGCTAACAGCCCCTCACTAGACCGTGATTTAACGGACAGTAGCTGCTCATCCATTTCGATGCCTTACATCGGCTGTATTGGCTCGGCAACCAAAGCCAAGCGTTTTAGAGATCGTCTGATCCAGCGTGGTTATAGTGAAAAAATAGTGGATCAGTTAGTCATGCCAGTTGGGTTGCAGGTTGGGGGTAAAGAGCCTATGGCTGTTGCGGTTTCAATCGTTGCACAGCTTTTACAACAGTATCATCAGGCTAGCCTCTGAACTTGAATTTGCTACTCACTAAGTACAATCTTATCACCTTTAATTGAAGCGCTCAGTATCATTCAGCCATGTGAGACACACGAATGACCTTACACATTTATCAAGCTCGACTGCTACACTATCTGACTGAAAGTGATCTTACTCTACGCACTGTACCTGATGGCAATGCGCCTGATCCTCTCAAAACGCCGACAGTCATTACAGACACAGAGTTACTCCCTGTTATCGAGGGCGTGCGCATTTGTCCTGAGTATATCGCTGATGGTGCGTTGGTTGTGGATGACGCGACGGGTTGTATCGTGGATTATGGCAGCCGTCAAGCCATGTTAGCGGATTACGCTGATACAGCAGCTCAAGAAGGCCGAGAACCGGTAAAAATACATGACCACCGTGATAAGCTGATCATGCCAGGTTTTATCGATACCCATGTGCATTATCCGCAGATAGACATGATTGCCGCATACGGTGAGCAGTTGCTTGACTGGCTCAATAACTATACCTTTGTTACCGAAGCCAATTTTGGTGATCCAAAAGTGGCGCACGATACGGCTCAGTTCTTTTTAAACCAGCTGCTGGCCAATGGTACGACGAGCGCCATGGTGTTTTCTACCAGTCATCCTTTATCAGCGGAGGCCTTTTTTACGGAAAGTCATAGGCTTAATACGCGTATGATCACAGGCAATGTCCTGATGGATCAAAACGCGCCTGCGCCGCTGTGTGTTCCTGCCGAGCAAAGTATTCGAGACACCCAAGATATCATTGATAACTGGCATGAACGCGGACGTCAGCATGTAGCGATTACCCCGCGATTTGCGATCACGTCGACGCCCAAACAGCTACGTATGGCGGGTGATTTGTATGCCAGTTATGACAGTGTCTACTTACAGACGCATCTGGCCGAAAACCGTGATGAAGTGGTTTTTGTGCAAACCCTTTATCCCAATCATAAAGGCTATTTGGATGTCTACGATGATATGGGTTTACTGGGTCGCCGCACAATGTTGGCCCATGGTATCTACCTTGAGACATCTGAGTACGAGCGTCTGCGTGACACTGGCACACAAATAGCGCATTGTCCCACGTCCAATCTGTTTTTGGGCAGCGGTCTGTTCGATTTACCTAAAACATTAAGCTATACGGGTGTGAGCATTGCCACTGATGTGGGGGCGGGGACGAGTCTGTCGATGCTGACTACCTTATCAGAGGCGTACAAAGTTCAACAATTACAAAGCAATCCACTCTCCGCGCATCAAGGACTGTATCAAATTACTTTGGGCAATGCGCAATCGCTCTTATTGGACAAAAAGATCGGTAACTTTATGCCCAATAAAGAAGCGGATTTTGTCGTTATCGATATGAAGGCGACCGAGCTGCTTGAACGACGTATGGCGCAGACCAACACGCTCGAAGAGCAGCTGTTTGTACTGATGATGTTGGGTGATGATAGAGTGATTGAGCAGACAGTGGTCGCGGGCGTGAGTCGCTACCAAAAATCTAACGCTTTATAGACTAGTGAAAAATATTAGCAACGAAAGGCCCCGTTTATGATAAATATAAACGGGGCTTTTATCGGTTTGGACTGTGTTTAACGATCGCTTAGCCGTGTTCGTCTTCTAATTCGATAAACACATCCCAGTCAGTGATATCTACTTCATGGCAATTGTTGCCATCGCCATTGATGCGGTCAATCACCAAAAAATCGCTGTCACGGCCAAGGGCCAATAGCGGGTGATGCCAGACATTGGCGTCGTACTGTACGCCTTGATGAGACTTGGCATAAAATACCGCTAGATCATCAGGTGACTGTGGCGACGCGCCAGCCTTAGCGACGACCACGATATAGTCTTGACCTTCCATCGATACAAATGCTTGCGTCCCAAATGGATGGTACTCCATCACTGAGAGCGCAATAGGGTTTTCACGTTTTTTGGCTCGAAAGATACTCATACCGACTGTGCCACCCTCAAGCTTGCTTGCGGCAAGCGCATGATGGCGAACCGCATAGCCATTATTGATCTCATAGCAGTTGTCTGATGTTTGCTCATCAGCACTATACCGCTCGATAACCGAGCCGTATGGGGCAAAGCCTGCTTTGGTTAAAGGCTTAGCCGTTAGGGTGACAGTCATTATTTGGCCTCTTTGCTATCAATATTAGTATCAACACTGGTATTCACTTTGCCATAAACGCGCACGCGGCTGATACCGCCATCAGGGAAGATGTTGACCCGAATATGAGTGATGGGTTGGTCAAGCTTGAGCTGATCTTTGCCAAAGCTGTGGATATCGTTGGCGTTGGTTTTTTGCGGCTCAAGCAAGGTCTCCCAAAACATGCTTTGGGTGACTAAGGTTTGCTCTGGGGTGTTTGGTGCGTAGACGGCTTGGATCGAGACTTTATCAGGATAGTTGCCTTTGAAATGCGCGGTATCTATCTCGATGGCGTCAACCACACCCGCTTGACCTAAGGCAATAATGCACCAGTCGTTACCGGGCTCACGGCGACGACGAGTCTCCCAGCCATCACCCATATTAGGGGCTTTGGTCGGTAACAGTAAATTACTTGCTGCACCAAAGTGCGCATCATTACTGGCGATGGCACGGCCACCGTTTAGAGCGCCTGCCAAATCGATCGTCTCACCTTGTTGGTTAAGACTGGCATCAAGCTGGATATCGCCATAGACGCGCAGACGGGCAACGCCGCCATCTGGATAAATATTCAAACGCAGGTGTGTCACGGTTTGGTCGTTATGGATCTCGATAAACTCATGGTTATGACCTTTTAGGGGTGTCATATCAACAAGCGCTTGCCAGTCTTTACTATCCCAGTCTTCTTTGTTCAAACTGGTAAGTTCAGCATCGTCCTGCTGTAGTAGTTCTGGCGCGTACAACACATCGATACTGGCTGAGGAGGGGAAGTTACCCGTAAAGTGACTGGTGTCAATGTCCAGACCTGCAATTTTGGTCGGGCGGGCAAGTTGAATAACTAAGTAATCATAACCCAGATGGCGCTTGCGACGCGTCTCCCAGCCGTCCATCCATTTACCATTGTCATCGAACTTGCCTACCATAAACACAGGCGCGTCCGGGTTTAAGATACGGCTCTTATCTGCAAAGAAATCATCAGTGGCAAATAATGATTTTGCCCCCAAACGACTGTCCGCAACGTTTGATTTTTTGGTAAATGTAGGCAAGGTATCAGGCAAATTATTGGCGGAGATGATCTGGCCAACTTCTAAGGTATTTTGACTCATAATGATTCCTGTTATTTAGTAATGGGATTTATTGATAGTGTGCGGCTAGTATGACAAATGCGGGACTACATCCAGTCGGTGATATTGTCTGGCGTAGCAGGGTGGTTGTCATACCAATGCTTGGCGATGTCATCACGGCGACATATCCACACGTCAGGCTTACTGGTGATGTATTGCAAGAATTGTTTTAGCGCTTTGATACGTCCAGCACGACCAATAACACGGCAATGCAGACCGATGGTGAGCATCTTAGGCGTGTGCGCGCCTTCTTCATATAAGGTATCAAAGCTGTCTTTGAGATACTGATAAAACGGTTCAGCATGGGTAAAGCCTGGACTGGACGAAAAACGCATGTCATTGGTCTCTAAACTATAAGGGATCACCAAATGCGGCTTACGGGTGATCGTGTTGCCATCTTGAACTTTGACATCAAGCCAGTAAGGCAGCTCGTCTCCATACGAGTCAGAGTCGTAGATATAACCACCTTGTTCAGCGACTAACTCGCGGGTGTTTGGACTATCACGACCTGTATACCAGCCGAGTGGCTGCCCGCCCAGCATACGCTCAAATATTTTGGTGGCACAGCGAATGTGCTCACGCTCAGTCTCGCGGTACATGTACTGGTAAGTGATCCAGCGCAGACCATGACTTGCGATCTCATGGCCATCTTCTAACACCCGCTCGATAATATGTGGTGTCTTTTCGGCCGCTGCTGCACAGGTGAAAGTGGTGATTGGCAAGCCGTATTCTTTAAAAACATCTAGTACACGCCAAACACCGACACGGCTACCATATTCAAACGCAGACTCGATAGACTGATGCCGGTTGTTAAACTCTGGTGTGCCTAAGATGTCAGACAAAAAGCGTTCTGACTGACCATCGCCATGAATCACGCTGTTTTCCGCGCCTTCTTCAATGTTTAATACAAACTGCACCGCGATTTTTGCGCCACCTGGCCAGTTGGCTTTTGGTGGGTTGTCAGCGTAGCCTTTTAGGTCGCGGGGATACGTACTGTGATCAAAATCACTCGTAATTTTTTGGGTCATTATTAGGGTTCCTATATCGCTTAAAGCAGTCATTGTATAGTCAAATTAACATAAGAAAGATACCGCGGGGCTGGGGTAAATTTTTTGTAGCATCGAGCGGCGTAGGCACAGCAAGCCAGAAAAATTTGTACCAGTCACGCAGCATAGTATCGTGTATCCATTTTATTCAATATTGACCATATCAATCTCAAAAAATATGATTCGCTTTGTGAGACTCGCTCAGCCTACTCAGTGGCGTACTTGCACATGTTTTCTTTGCTACTCAAATCTTTGTAAATGGTCTACTGATATAAGCGCTGCTGATCAAAAACAACGCTGTGTTGGTTTGCCAGTCAAAGTGCCGATACATATGCCACGAGCTGCTGGCGCTCTGCATCGGTTAATTGCGTGATATTGCCAAGCGGCATATAGCCGGTTTGTACGGCAGTCACTATTTTCGCTTTATGAGTTTTTAAATCATTTGGCGATTGTAAAATAATACCTGCTGGAGGTGCGGCAAAGCCTTGTTGGGTTGGCTGAGCCGCATGACAAGTACTACAGCGCGTCTGCACAACATTCATCATAGCGTCATCTGCCGAAGCGCTTACTGGTACTGCTTCAGTAGTGGTGGTACTAGTACTAACAGTCGCATTAGTATCAGCGTTTGTGTCAGTAACAGCGCTTGTCGCTGGTGGGGTGCTATTGTTTGTCGTAGGCACTGCTGAGGCCGTAGCAGACACGACAGGTGCTGGCTCAATTGGTTCGGGGCGCATCCAGATAATCAACAATACCGTCAGTATCGCCGGAATGACTAAATAGCGCGGTTTTTTATGCCCCAAATGTTTTTGATTAAAGTAATGACGGGCGGTTGCGGTAATGACACCGACGAAGACCAATACCAACCAACCTTGCTCATGAGCATACATCATTGGATAGTGGTTACTGATCATGGTAAAGATGAGCGGTAGCGTAAAGTAGTTATTCATCAGTGAGCGGTTTTTGGCTTGTAATGCCAGTTCAGCCACTTCTTTACCGGGCTTTTCGCCGCGCTGGACACAATCAACGAGTGCGCGCTGCGCTGGCATGATACCAAAGAACACATTGCCGACCATCACCGTGCCCAAAATCGCCCCAATGTGAATAAAGGAAGCGCGATCACTGAAGAGCTGGTAAGAGCCCCAGCTTGCGATGACCAGTAAGATAAAAATAAGGGTGCTAAAAATTAATGCGTTTTTACCTAAATGACTACGTACAATGACTTCATAAATAAAGTAACTGCCGAATAAAAACAGTAAGCTTGTCGCAATGGCACCAACATCGGTAAAGGCAATTTTGCTTGGATCGATCAGGTAGGCAGTGGCATTGGCATAATAAACGATAGACATCATCGCCGCCCCCGTCAGCCACGTGGTATACGCTTCCCATTTAAACCAGTGTAGCGTCTTTGGCATCTCTTCTGGTTCGAGTTTGTACTTAGCAATCTCATAAAAACCACCCCCATGCACAGCCCAGAGATCCCCAGAAATCCCTTTATCTGTTTTCCACTGCGGCGGCTTACGTAGACTGAGATCAAGCCACACAAAATAAAAAGAAGCGCCAATCCATGCGACCCCAGCGATAACATGAAACCAGCGGAAAAATAAACTCAACCATTCGAGAAGATAGGCGCCCATAACTGTCCTTTAATATGATGGTGTCTTAATAAATGTCTTGATACAAGGGAATGAGGTGTGATAGTGATGCCAGAAAATATATAGGCATATGTTTAACATTAACGATAGATAAGATACACCTCAGACGATAAGTAAGCAGACTATGAACCGCGATAGGTGCTATAACCGTGCGCGCTGAGTAGTAGTGGTACGTGGTAGTGACTGGCATCGTTTACCATAAAGTCGATCACAACTTGCGGGTAAAATGCTGTCAGCTGCTGGGTATCAAAATAAGACAGGGTATCAAACGTCACGGTATAGCGTCCGATGTTTAGCTGACACTCAGTGCTATCGATGGCGGTGTCAAACTGCCAACTGTCTGGTGTGACGCGCCCATCGGCGTTGGTCGTACCATGGGCCAAAAGTGTGGTGGCGCCGCTGTCATGTACGCGGTGTAAGGTAACAGCGATGCCAGCGGCAGGCTTACCAAGATGAGTGTCTAAAATATGCGATGATAGGGTGGCAGACATAAAGCTTCCTTTGTATTCAGTAGAAACGTAAATAGGGTGATATTGCGAGCGTATTTTATAAATGGGCCACTGTAAAAGACACGATGACACGCTTTAGCGAAATTCGCTTAGCCATCTAAGCGGTGCCAAAGAGCTTGTTTAAACGCAAACGTGTGATTTTATTTTGTTCAGCGGCGGCATTGGTAAGCTCAGTGGTGCGATCGTTAGGCAGACGCGCTAGTAGCAGATCGAGCATTTGCTGGGCGCTTTTACCCGTCGCAAAGACAATAAAAATAAAACCAAATTTATCCAGATAGTCTTGATTGCCTTGTGCGAGTGCTTCGAGTACGTCATCCTCGGCATTGTTAGCGCCTGATTGCTCATGTGCTGCGCTATTTTGCGTGTTGCGATACTTCTCTTTTAAAGAGGCGACATTACCGATTTGTGGATGGCCGTCAAAGGCTTCTAGTAAGTCATCCTCATTGGTTTGTAGCTTATGCCAGATATCGTCGCTCTTCATTAATAGCGCATTTTGGTCTATAAAGGGTCGTGCACAGGCAAGCTGATGTGCCCAGTTACTACTGGTACAGCAGGTTAAGAGTCGTGCGATGGCTTCTTCTTGAGACAGAGTGTTAAATTGCGCTAAAGTTAAGCTCACGATGACTTCCTTTTATTGTGTTAGGACAGCCCACTACACGTAGCGGACAGTGATTGCTTAATAGTGGTTTAAACATCCTGGTTATTTGCATAAACTTAAGGGTAGAAACAGACGTTTAAGGGATTGATGTTTTTGGTCTTAGGACCGACTCAAAGTCAAATGACGATATTATGTGTCTTGTCAATCACGTGAGGGTATAGACTGTATTCCGCTTGCTGATATTTACCTCATAATGGACTGACAATATGAAACAGATTTACAGAGAAAACACTGATACTTTGGCCGTATAAATGACATGATCGAGTCATCTTAGTCATAAGGTGAGTGATCTACAGCCCCCATTTTGCTAAAACCTGACTAATTGGTCAACTGTTTTATAATAAATATTTTTATTTAGCTTGTTATATTCCCAAAATCTGTGCTCTGATATCAGAATACACAAAGGAATATAGCGACTACTTTTTCGAACCTGCCACTTGGAATGAGACACTACCGCTATGACGCAAAATAACCAAAAGGTCAACATGCTCTCTACTGATGCGCCCTCGCATCGTAGTCAACAAACCACGCGCGCGCACAATCAAGCGCTTATCTTAGCGGCCGCCGAAGAGGAGTTTGTCCTCCAAAGTTTTCGCGGTGCCACCATGCAAGGGATTGCTGATCGGGCAGGATTACCCAAAGCCAATGTGCATTACTACTTTAAAAATAAAAAAAATCTGTATAAAGCCGTATTGCGCTCTATCATCCAAGAGTGGAATGAAGGCTTGGTCACCATGACGGTAGACAGTGACCCCAAAACAGTCATCGAAAAATTTGTGCGGACCAAATTGCATCAAGCCTTTGTGAATCCTAACCGTCATAAACTGTTTGCCCTTGAGGTCATTGGCGGTGCACCGCACTTACATGATTTTATGTCGACAACCATGAAAGCGTGGGTGCACGATAAAACGCAAGTGATGAGGGAGTGGCACAAACAAGGTAAGATTGCGATTGACGACCCACTACAGTTATTGATTTTGATCTGGGCCACGACTCAGCGTTATGCAGAGTTTGAGATCGAAATTGTCGGCTTGATGGATAAGGCGACTTATGATGCAGAGGATGAAGCGCGGGCATCAGAGTTTTTGGTGCCGTTTATCCTGCGAGGCTGTGGCCTTGAGTGACTGTAATTAAGCCATGTTTATTAGCGGAGGAGGTGCGTAGACTGGTCCTATCGCACCTCTTTTACTAATAGATATCTGTCTTACGCCACTTCGCGAATCGGCTTTAAGCCGTCATCAGCATGTTGCGCGGCAGTATCAAACTCGACACCGTAGTTTTTTGGCAGAATCATATCAAGTGTGATCGCCACAATCCCTGACATGGTGACCGCTGAACCAAAGATGTTTTGAAAAAACTGCGGCGTTTGTGAGAGCACGTCAGGCACGAACGCAATGCCTGTCGCTAGCCCCAACGAAGTGGCAATAATTAAGACATTGCGGTGGGTGAAGTTCACGGTAGATAGGATACGAATACCCGCAGTTGCGACCGTGGCAAACATCAGCAGCGTGACCCCGCCAACGACAGGTTTGGGCAGTTGAGTAAAAATGGCCCCAAGGATTGGGAAGAGTCCCATCAAGCATAAAATACCAGCGACATAAAAACCGACATAGCGACTGGCAATCCCAGTCATCTGGATTACACCGTTATTTTGGCTAAAAGTGGTCACAGGGAACGTGTTAAACACCGCCGCAATCAGAGAGTTGACACCGTCTCCCAACACACCACCTTTAATACGTTTCTCGTATAGAGGGCCTTTAATCGGTTCACCTGAAATCATCGAAGTTGCAGTCAGATCGCCCGAGGTTTCAATACTGGTAATGATATACATAAAGGCAACCGGAATAAAAGCCTGCCAGTCAAAACCAAAGCCGTACTTAAAGGGGATAGGAACCGTAAAAAAAGCCGCTTCAGCGACCAAGGAAAAGTCGATACGCCCCATAAACATAGCTGCGAGCAGACCGAGCATCAAACCGATAAAAATAGCGCTAGAACGAATGACCTTATTATTGATAATGCTAATAAGTACCACACTTGCCAACACGCCACCACCCAAGAGCAGGTTCGGTATACTGCCGAAATCCTCAGCCCCAAATCCACCCGCCAAATCCGTTAGACCTACTTTAGTCAAAGACAGACCAATCGTGACGATAACGCAACCAGTCACAATAGGACTCATAAAGGATTTGAGTTTGGTAATAAACTGACTCAGAAAAATCTCAACAAATGCACCGAGAAATGAGACCCCAAAGATCACTGACAAAATTTCCTCAGGACCACCGCCTCGGTTTTTTACCACAAATCCTGCGG
This sequence comes from Psychrobacter sp. UBA3068, assembly GCF_002366815.1. Classification (NCBI taxonomy): domain Bacteria; kingdom Pseudomonadati; phylum Pseudomonadota; class Gammaproteobacteria; order Moraxellales; family Moraxellaceae; genus Psychrobacter; species Psychrobacter sp. UBA3068. The sequence goes on from NZ_DFBY01000006.1 coordinate 31,675, forward strand.
TAAGCACCGCGGCTAAAAAGCCAAAGCTAGTTCCTTGGAGCGCCATCAAGCCAGAACCGACAGGGCCCACTTTGCGAGTTTGGATGAAGGTTGCCACCCCAGACACGATTAACGACATGCTAAGAAGATAGGGAATATGTTCTCCTAAGCCTAAGGTGCCGCCTATAATGAGCGAGGGGGTAATGATACCGACGAAAGCAGCAAGTACATGCTGTATCGCACCTAAAGAGGCTTTAAGGGGGGTAGGACGGTCATGCAGTCTATACAGTAAATCGGTGTTTGCTGGATCGTTTTCACTCATGGTGGTTTCCTCCTAAAGTAACTGCTTAGCACCCGCTTAACTGTAGAGATCAGACAATGTCATAAATCAGTAGGTAAAAGTTAAACCCAGTTCTTGACTTGTTTGTTCGATTTAAACAATAGGGGCACACATCCGTGTTTGAAACAGCCCACAAACCTGTGTGATATTTGTTGGCTATTACTGTAATAACCTGACCAATTAGTCAGGTCTATTTAGGATATATGCAAAATACAAACCATTGCAATGTTTTTTTTCGATCCTGCGCGTTTACTCATTTGTTACCCAGGGAAGGGGAGAAGGAGCGTGATTTCGAATGAGGCAGTTGCGATAGCGCCATAGCTTTGTGCTAACCGTCACCTTATTAGCGTGCTGTCCAGTGATACGTCATAAAAAAGCAGCCCCAATCACAATTATTGTGATTGGGGCTGCTTTTTATCATTAGGTTGATAGACTGTTTTTAATAATATCCTGTGCCAGCCTTTTGAGACTCAACCCAATAGAATGCTTTTGGCAAATAAAAGATTACTGAGGGCTAGATGACCACACGGGTGAGCGGATGACACCTTGACCAGATTTGCCGAATGATTCACCGCCGTTAAGTGATTTAATCGTTAGCACACCTTTGCCGCCTTGGGTGGAGGCATATACCACGCGCTTACCATTGGGAGAAAAGCTTGGTGCCTCATCGATACCAGTATTGCCCAAATTGGCAGTGATGGCGCCGTTGCTATTCATGATGGCGGCTGAGCGTCCATTTAGAAAGGCAATTTTAGAGCCGTCGCTACTAAACTGTGGACTGGTCGCATAGCCACTACTTGAGACTTTAGACGTACGACCTGAACCAAATTCGTAACGGTAAATCTGCGGCTTATTGAATCCTGCGCGATCACTAACAAATACAAAAGATTTGCCGTCAGGTGCGTAACTTGGCTGTACTTCACTACTCGGCCAGTTGGTGATTCTTCTTGGCTGTCCGCCACTGACGCTCATCTCATAAATATCGGCGCTGCCTTCAAAGCTGCTTGAGAACAGTATGGTGCTGCCATCAGGGGAAAACGCGGGACTCAAATTACTGCCAGCAAAAGGCGTTAACGCTCTGGCTCCACCGCCACTCACATTTTGGACATAAATGACTGGATAAGATTGATCACGTTGTACCGAATAAGCGATACGGTTACCATCTGGCGACCATGTTGGTGAGAATATAGAGCCTGTTACTTCAGTAATGGTTTTGGCGTTTTCACCATCTGCATCCATGACCTTTAAACGTGATACTTTCCCTTTTCCAGTGCCAACTTCTTCAATATAAGCAATACGCCCTGAAAAATCACCTGGAACGCCCGTAATCAGCTCATACACTTTATCAGCGATGACATGGCCTGCATAACGCATGCTGTCTTTATTGTTATCAGCGGTTAGGCTTTGCTTGCCCTCAATAACCCGACCAGATTTTACATCAATCACTTCGTAATCGGTCACTATTTTGCCGCGATTGCTGCGAGTATTACCGACGACTAAATAAGGAATTCCCATACTTTGCCATACCGGCAACGTACCTGCCAGCTCGCTACTGTTATGCGGCTGCTGTGGTAAGTTCTGACTGGTGATTTTTAGCTCTGTTTTACTCAAATCGTTTAAGACAATCGGCGATAGCACAGAATCACCCGCAAATGGCACAAAAGCGACTTGATTTTTTTGGACAGGAATCTCGTAATCCAACTCTAAGACAACAGGCGCGGCAAGCAAACTAGGCGAAATGAGCAGAGTCGAGGTAGAAGCAAGCAAAGAGGCGAATAGTTTCTTATAGGTATGCATGAGTCGGTTGAGCTCCTAAAATAGGGTGATTATCATTTTTATAGGTGATTAGCGAATCATTAAGATAAGACAGGATATTTTGCGGTACAAGCCACTTAATGTAACGTTATCAATAATATAAGATGTGAGCAACTGATTAATTGCTGCCCTTAAACTGTATGGTAAAGGTGGGGTATTTTGGGTCATCAGTGTCGATTGGTAGTTTGCCCGTGTTTAATACGGCTTGTTTGGCTGCATCATTGACGGCACTGTCAGGCCCTGACGCCGACACATTGACTATATTTCCGCTAGCGTTGACGGTGATGGTGAGCGTGGCACTCTGAGTTGAGCCTCTCGCTGCGGTAGGCGGATGATAGTTGCGTTTGATTAAGCGGATGATTTCGCTGTTACTTGCACCGCGATTACCACTTGAGGCAGATTGGCTGCTGCCTTTGGTAGGGCTAGACGTTGCTATATCACCAGAAATGGTGGACTGTCCATCTGATAGACTAAAGGTTTTACCGGCGCTGCCAGTATTGATTTCTATATTGCGATCATTTTCAGTAGGGCGCGTAATCCTAGGCTGAGTATTTTGTTTACTACGAAAATCTCCCAGTTTTTTTTGTTCTTCTATGCGCTGCTCTTTTTTGTCTTGTTCGACTTGCTCATGCTCTTTTGTCACTGACTCATCTAGTTGTGCGGCCCACTCAGCCATACGGCGCTCATATTCTTGGTTTTGCTCAAGCACGCGCTGATGCTGCTCTTCGCTCATTAGCATGGTGCGGTTGGTAGGATCTTCAGTGCGCGTAAAGACAGGCTCGCGCTGAGAATTTGGCTGGCTTGGGGCTTGAGTGCTAGCGCCACCATCAAAGGTTTCTGTCTGTGGGGTACTGGTTGCATCACTTTTGGTCTGTATCGCACTGGCCGCTGCTGCACGATTGGCCAATATTTGTCCTTGCATTTCAGCCAGCTGTTCAGGTGACACCATGACGGTTTCGATGCTACCAGTGGTTTCTACGTCGGTATGTTGATAGGTATAAATGAGTATGCCAATCACCAGAGCATGAGCCAACACACTGAGCAACGTCGGCAATGTTAGCCCGTTACCTTCAGGTTGGGTTGGCACATAAACGGTAGGAGCGTTACGCATGATAGGGATACTCAAAAACGAGGGTCATCAAATTGTCTACTTTATTATAACAAGCGCTGCTAAGCATAGGGTTTATTACAATGTGGGTGTGGGTAAGGGTGCACCGGTTAACAAACCGACCTTTTCAATACCGGCTTGTTGTAAGGTTGCCATGAGTGTCATGATGGCGCCATACTGATTGTTTTGGTCAGCGTTAATCATGACTTGTAAAGGCTGAGCACCAGCATTGCTACTTTGGTTTTGCAGATTGGATAGGGTATCAATCAGCTCGGGCTCACTAATGGGCAAGTCGATGTTATTTTCATAACTGATAAAAATCTCACCGCTATCGGTCAAAGAAACAATGACTGGAAGCTGGCTTTGGCTCATGGTATTGGTCTGCTCTTTTGGCAAATCCACATCGACACCCGTAATCAGCATCGGGGCGGTGACCATAAATATCACGAGCAGCACCAACATCACATCGATATAAGGCACGACGTTCATCTCCGCATTCAGCGCTTTTTTTTCACGGCGATAGGGACTTTGCTTCATAACCCTCTCACCTGGCTGGCAGTAGATTGGGTCTCTTTATGAGCGATGTGTTCTGCACTGGTCTCACGCTGGAGCATGCCGGTCATTTCATCACAAAATAATGCCCGTGAGTCATAGAGGCGGCTAGACTTAGCCGTGAAGTGGTTATAGGCCAGTACGGCTGGAATAGCGGCAAATAAACCCATGGCAGTGGCGATTAAGGCTTCAGCGATACCGGGGGCGACAGAAGCTAGCGTCGCTTGCTCAGTTTGTGACAGCCCCAAAAAGGCATTCATGATGCCCCAGACGGTACCAAATAACCCAATATAAGGGGCAACCGAGCCGATACTCGCTAGGGTTGTTAACCCTGACTCTAACAATTGCTGCTGTCGTCCTAAGCCAACTCGTAATTTACGCTCAACACCATCGATGATGTCATCTTTGGGTTGGCGTTTTTTATGCATTCTTAAATACTCCGAAAACCCGACATAAAAAATTTGCTCAAGCCCTTGGCGCTCAGGTGAGCCTTGCACCCCTTGATAGAGTTTGGCCAAATCTTCTCCTGACCAAAACCAAGTCTCGAACTGTTGATCGAAGTTTTTGGCTGTACCAAGCCGCGCACTCATACGAAATATAATCACCCAGCTAAGTAGAGACGCTAACAGCAATAACGCCATCACAATCTGTACCAAAAGGCTGGCTTGAGTAATAAGGTCGATAATATTTAAGGATTCAGGCATGTATGGGCTCATGGATAATGAATAATAACTGGCATGGTGCGATACGCAGATTAAATCGTAACGTCGCTAACTAAAAATAGAGTCGCGCGATCATTCTGCATACTGATATCAACCGCCTAGTGTACTGCTAAATACAGAAAAGGTCATTTATTAAAGTGTTAAACCGATCGAAAATGCGACGTATCCAACTTTTGGTACTTGTCAGTATTTTCTAGTCACCATAGAAGCGAAGTACTACGTTTGTGCCAAATACAAAGGTAGGTGTTTGCTCAGTATCTTTCAGTCAACGCAAATGATAGTTTTATACGAATTAGACACTATCAGAGATTGAGTTTGTAAGATAACTCGTCTAATATGTTACGCTTTGTTACTACGTTCTTCTTAATTGTGGCATCATTATTTTTTGCTAAAATCATGTTGAATTTTAGGTAGTGGCAACTTTTTACTGGCCAGTCGGGGCGACACTTATGAATGCAATTGAACGCTATTTTGGGATTAATGGTGACAATACCACGATCAAAACAGAAATCATCGCTGGTACAACCACGTTCTTGACAATGGCTTACATTATCTTTGTCAACCCTAACGTATTAGCAGATGCGGGTATGGACAAAGGCGCTGTATTCGTGGCCACCTGTTTGGCGGCCGCGGTAGGTTGTTTTATCATGGGTATTTATGCTCGCCTACCGGTGGCGTTAGCCCCTGGTATGGGTCTCAACGCCTTCTTTACGTATGGCGTGGTTCTGGGTATGGGCTATGCGTGGCAAACAGCGTTAGGTGCCGTGTTTTTGTCTGGTTGTATCTTTGTACTGCTCAGCTTGTTTAAAGTTCGTGAAGCGATCATTAATGCCATTCCAATGTCTCTTAAAAATGGGGTAGTCGCTGGTATCGGTGCGTTCTTAGCCTTTATTGCCTTACAAAGCGCCGGCATTATCGTAAGTCACGATGCGACTTTAGTTGGCCTTGGTGATATGACGTCATTTGGTCCTATAATGGCCTCGTTGGGTTTTATTGTTATTATCGGTTTGTCTTACAAGCAAGTCCCAGGTGCGGTCACGATCGGTATTTTACTGGTTGCTTTGATTAGTTTACTAACAGGCTACACACAGTTTTCTGGGATTGTCTCTGCGCCGCCTTCAATTGCGCCAACGTTGCTACAGCTTGATATTGCTGGGGCGTTCGATGTCGGTATGATCAGTGTGATCTTTGCCTTTTTGTTTGTGGATTTGTTTGATACCGCAGGTACCTTGATTGCGACGACGAGACAGGCCAACCTGACTGACAAAGATGGTAATATCCATAATATGGGCAAGGCACTATTAGCCGATTCAACAGCGACTGTGGCAGGCTCATTACTAGGTACCTCATCGACGACTAGCTATATGGAAAGTATCGCTGGGATTGCGACAGGTGGCCGTACAGGCTTGATGGCAGTCACGGTTGGGGTGTTATTTTTATTAAGTGTTTTCTTTTCTCCATTAGCGGGAATGATCCCTGCTTACGCGACTGCTGGTGCCATTTTTTATGTGGCTGTCCTTATGATGGGCACACTAAAAGACATCAACTGGGGTGACCTCACAGAAGCGGCGCCTGTGGTGGTGGTATTGCTCTTTACGCCGCTGACATACTCTATCGCGGACGGTATTGCACTCGGCTTCATCACTTTTACGGCGATTAAAGCAATTGTGGGCAAGTTCTCTGAGATTAGTGTGGCGGTATGGTTATTAACCATCATTCTATTACTTAAGATTGTCTTTTTATAAGACACATTTTTACCGTAGGGACGGCTCTCGTAACCTCACCCTCTTGATCATAAAGGATTAAGAGGGTTTTTCTTTGACAGCGACATCGTCTTGGGCAAAAGCCTAATAATATGGACTACAATTAAACCCCAATACTAAACAGTAAATAGCAAAATGTAACCAACGCGTCATAGTCTGTAAGCTACTGATAACTGGTTGGTTTTTTGGCAATATATTAATATGTGAAAATAATAAATAGTGTTAGTTTGAAAATTTTTTTCATGCTACCATGCCCAAGTTAAGCGCATCACCTCAATCAACGCCGTAGAGGTTTTTCTTACAGTGAATTAGCGTCATATAAGGTGGCAGATTTAGTGATAATCAACGCGATGTTTCCTCATCGTTATTTTGATAAGCCACTAATGAGTCTGACCACCACACTCCTTTCACTACTAACAAGAAGAAGGCACTAATGCCGCTTAACTGTTTGTTGTTGCCTTTGTATTGTTAACGTAGCCCGTTTAACACTCGAACGACCTACTTAACCATTTCCAGCCTATGCTGGATTTTCCCGTTTTGTGATGGTGCTGTTTGGTCTTTTGATTATTGCTGTGAGTATCAGTTAATGACCACTATTAGGTTAATGGTAGTCATAAGCAGTGAGACAGGACGATCAGAATTCCTAAAGTGCCATTTATTATGGTTTTTAAACGATAGTTATGGAGTTGTTATGAACCCAATAGACCAGTTTACCCCAGAAGAGCCGATTTTATTTGATCCTGTCGATTTGCTGTCGCCAGAGTATATTGCCCAGTCATCAGAAGAGCTGCATGCGCGTATTTCGCCATTGTATAGCGCCGATGAAGATCGCTGGTTGTCTCAATTATTGCCACTTGCCAAACCTAGTACGGATGAACGCAATGCTGCTGCTGAGCAAACGCGCCAGTTGGTTGAGCATGTCCGTAATGATGGCAAAGCTGTCAAGATGGTTGATTCGTTGTTGCTCGAGTACAGCCTTGATACCCAAGAAGGTATCTTGCTTATGAGCTTGGCAGAAGCGCTGATTCGAGTACCAGATAACTATACGGCTGACGCGCTTATTCATGACAAGATGAGTGTGGCTGACTGGAAAAAACATATAAAAAATGACAATGGTTTTATGGTCAACGCCTCATCGTGGGGTATGATGATGACGGGCCGTGTCGTGAGTATTGACAGTAACACCACCGCATCCGGATTTTTGGATCGCATGACCAAAAAAATGGGCGAACCTGTTATTCGTAGTGCGATGCAAAAAGCCATGCGTATTATGGGTCATCAGTTTGTCTTGGGTGAGAGCATCGAAGAGGCGAATAAAAACAGTCAACCGTATCGCAATAGAGGGTATACCTACTCGTTTGACATGTTAGGTGAAGCGGCGATTACCCATAAGGATGCGGAAAAATACTTCAATGACTATCTGCATGCGATTAGAGCCACTGCCAGTATTAAAGTCAAAGAAGGTATGCCAAAGCCTTCGGTATCTATTAAGTTATCGGCATTGCATCCACGCTATGAAGCCACGCAAGAAGCGCAAGTGATGGGACTGCTACGTCAACGCTGCTTATTGCTTATTGAAGCGGCACGTGAAGTGAACGTTGATATCAGTATCGATGCGGAAGAAGCCGACCGTCTTGAGATTTCTTTAAAGCTATTTGAGTCTTTGTACCGTGACAACTTGACGGCTGGATGGGACGGTTTAGGAATCGTGGTCCAAGGTTATTCTAAGCGTGCTATTGCTGTTTTGGCCTGGCTTGCGCGTCTGGCAACAGAAGTGGGTGACCGTATTCCAGTACGTCTGGTGAAAGGCGCGTATTGGGACACTGAGATTAAACTTGCTCAACAAAAAGGCTTGTCAGGTTATCCTGTGTGGACGCGCAAAGAAGGAACGGATACGGCTTATCTTGCTTGTGCGCGTTTCTTATTGTCAGACCATCTACGCGGGCTAATTTGGCCGCAGTTTGCCACTCATAACGCGCATACACTGGCGTCCATTATGACCATGAGTCAACATAGGGACTTTGAGTTCCAGCGTCTGCACGGTATGGGGGATGCACTTTATGATCATATTTTACAAGCTTATCAAATCCCTGTGCGTATTTACGCGCCCGTTGGGGCACACAAAGACTTACTGCCGTACTTGGTACGCCGCTTGCTCGAAAACGGTGCCAACAGCTCGTTTGTGCATCAGTTGCTAGATAAGTCTTACCCGATTGATAAACTGACGGTACATCCCTATGACAAGCTGCTGACCAATGCGACGTTGCACAACCCAGATATTCCATTACCACTAGAGATCTACGGTACACGACGTGCGAGCTTTGGTCCCAATATATTTGTAGAGTCGCAGTGGCTACTATTTAAATCTGCTATCGACAGTCATTTGCATAAAACCTGGTCGGCCACTTCTATTATCAATGGTAAAGCCATTGATGAGTATGAGGCTGATGGCGTCGCCCAAAAGCTTGACCGTCAGACCGTCCGTGCGCCTTGGAACAATGAAGTCAGGGCTGGTGAGGTAACCTATGCCAATGCAGCAATCGCCCGTCAGGCTATCGATGCGGCCGTAGCAGGGCAAAGTACGTGGCAAACAGTACCCGCCAGTAAACGCGCTGAAATACTACGCAAAACTGCCGATCTTTTCGAAGAAAACTACGCTGAATTGATGGCGCTGTGCCAAGTGGAAGCTGGTAAGACCATGCAAGACAGCATTGATGAGATTAAAGAGGCGGTTGATTTCTGCCGTTTTTATGCTGATGAAGCCGAGCGTTTAGACGAGGTGGTATATGAGTTTACAGATTTGGCAGGTAAGCCGTCTCGTCAAGCTTATAAACCACGTGGCACCTTTGTGTGTATCAGCCCCTGGAACTTCCCATTGGCTATTTATACTGGCCAAATCATGGCAGCGTTAGCAGCGGGTAATACGGTGGTGGCGAAACCGGCCGAACAAACCAGTTTGATTGCCCATTTTGGGGCACAGTTAATGTATCAAGCGGGCGTCCCAACAGAAGCCTTGCAGTTAGTGATTGGGGCAGGCGAGGTTGGTGGTGCACTCACAGCGGCTGATAACATTGCCGGAGTTATTTTTACTGGCTCAACCCAAACCGCTCAACGTATCAATCAAAGCCTAAATGATCATGCGCAAACCAGCGGTGATTTGCCTGTGTTTATCGCTGAGACTGGCGGTCAAAACGCCATGATTGTCGATTCGACAGCGTTGCCTGAACAAGTCGTGAAAGATGCTGTGTTATCTGCCTTTGGTTCAGCAGGTCAGCGTTGTTCAGCTTGTCGTATATTGTGCGTGCAAGAGGAAATGGCCGATGATTTGATCGAGCTGCTGCAAGGGAACATGGCTGAGCTGGTGGTCGGTAATCCACTATATGCTGCTACAGATGTGGGCCCAGTGATTGATAACGATGCCAAACAAGGTCTTGAAGCCCATATCGAACGTATGAGCGCGGAGCCAACGGCTACTATTTTGGCACAAACACCGATGAGTGCCAGCTCGGTCGTGAGTCAGGAGCAGTCAACCTTTGTTTTACCAACCGCGATTGAAGTAAAAAGTATCGATGTGATTGCGGGCGAACACTTTGGCCCCATCCTGCATGTACTGCGTTATCAAGCGCGTGACTTAAACAAACTGATTGATGCCATCAACGGAACAGGGTTTGGTTTGACTTTGGGTATCCACAGCCGCATCGAAAATACGGCTGAGCACATCGAGCGTCGTGCTTTTGTGGGTAATACCTACATCAACCGTAACCAGATTGGCGCGGTCGTAAACGTTCAGCCCTTTGGTGGTTGTGGGTTGTCTGGTACTGGACCCAAAGCCGGTGGTCCACACTATGTCGCGCGTTTGATGCAGTTAAGCACAGACCAGTCAACCACTGAGCAAACAGCGTCTCAAAATAATACCACACCCATTCAAACAGAAATCGCGTAAGGAGTAGCAACATGGCGACTGAATTCAAAAAAAATCATGCCCAGGTTTGTGAGTCTTGGCGATTGCTTGGCGCAGTGAATCGCGCCGTTTACCTGCAAGCGGCCGTACCAAAGCTGGCATTGCTTACAGGGGATGCCAATAAGGCAAAGCGCCTGTTCAATCACTTGTTAAGTGCGGCGCCGAGTTTGGATGAAGTGCATCGCATGACGGGCGCGACTGGTGAATCTAACGATCTGTATGTGACCGCCCGTGGTAAAACGATGGTCATCGGCGGTGAGTCAGCGAGAGCAATGGCAGTGTTAGGCCAGCTCATCGCCGCGTTATTAACGGGCAATGAAGTTATTTTGCATTGCCCAAGCCAAGATGAGATGTGTGTTGAAGCGGCCAACATACTTTACGGCACAGGTATCAGCGATGATGTGTTGAGCGTTGCTAACGATTCGCAAACGATCACGCTTTTGTATATCGACCGTCTGGCGCAAGTTGCTGTTTCAGGCAATCGAGATGAAGTGCAAGCCATCAGTCAAGAGCTGGCCAATACCGATGGTATCCTGACGCAAGTGATTGCGGTCACTGATATGGAAGGCTTGTCAGAGATGCTCACACCAGACTATCTGCATCGCTTTGTCACTGAGCGCGTCAAGACAATCAATACCACTGCTATCGGTGGCAATGCAAGCTTACTTGAGCTTGGTACAGAGTAGAGGTTTTCATTAAAGTTGCGCTTAGCCTTTATAAACGCTAAGCGTCATTACCATCGTGTTGAAAGCTAGAAAATAAAAAACCGATGTCTGAACAGTATTCAGGCATCGATTTTTTATGTGTTTATATACAGTATGCAGTGTTATCACACTCAACCAGACTTGTTAGGTTAAACGTTATTCAGCAAACTCTATCCAAATCCAGCCATTTTCTAACCATTCGCTTAACTCATCTGGATCTACGTCCTGCACATCTTGACCGTATAAACGCTCACCATTTGCCAAACGTATAAGTACAGCCATTGCCGCCTCATCAAGACCATCAATACGCTGACCATTTGCATATAGCGTGACACCATCATGGGTTTGATTATAGAGCAGACGATTACTATAGTCCGCTTGTAGGGCTGCACCCTCTGTTAAAGCCTGCAGCAATTCGTCAGTATCTAAGGTGTCTTCTGGCATCAGGGCATCGTATTGACGCTTGCTAACCACTTCAGAGACGGCTTGACGAATGATATGATCACCGCGCTCCGATTGCAGCATTTGTAATAATTGAGCTTTGATCGCATCGATACTATGCGTTTGCAGCTCACCTGACGCTTGCAGCATTTGGGGGAGCAACATTGGGATAAACAAGTCACTGTCGTTGGTTGCGATATCAGCCATACTGTCGATGATTTGCATCAAGTTTGGCCGACGACAGCCAAAAGAGAAGGTCAAACAATCATCTTGTGCCACCCCAAAGTGAGACAGTTTCGGCGGTACGTAGAGTACATCACCCGCTTCTAATATTTCATCAAAGACAATCTCGCCCATATCATCAAAGAGGCGAATTGGCTCGTCAGCGACAAACTCTGTGTCTTTATCACAAAATTTGCCCAACTGCCAACGGCGATGGCCATATCCTTGCGCTAAAAACACATCATAATCGTCGTAGTGTTTGCCAACCGAGCCACCCTTAGGGGCGTATGAGACCATAATATCATCACGTTGCCACTGCGGGATGAAGCCAAACGCTTGCCATAATTGACCAAGCTCTGGCGACCATTGCTCAAGATTCTGTACCAGTACGGTCCACTGTTCTGGCAGGTTGGCAAAATCCGCTTCCGTCAATGGGCTTTTTTTCAGTTGCCACTGCGCCTGACCTTCTTTTTTACTGGCTGCTTGGGTCAGCAGTCTTGCGGAAGCATCTTCTTCAAGCGCAAGGCCCAGCATGTCCTCGGGTTCAAACATGTCAATTAGTTGCGGTAAGCCTTGTTTGATGAGTAGCGGCTTTTTTTGCCAGTACTCTGCTAAAAACTGCTCAGGCGTGATAGATTCCGGTAAACAAAGTGGCATAGAAGTCATTGATACATCCGTATTTGAAAATGGGTATGAGGTTAATAGTAAAGGGCGCTTTATAGGACGGTTTGAATGGTTTATGATTGTCGCTTATCTGATGATTACTGTCAGAGCAGCCAATCAATTGTAGGAAGTTTATGAAAAAATTACATTTTATCGTGATCATCAGCAGCGTTTTTTTACTACAAGCCTGTGTCCATAAGATTGTTACCGTGCCCGCTAAAATCGCTTATAAAACCACCAAAGGCGTGGTCAAAGGCACCGTCGCTGTTGGGAAAGCTATTATACCGGGTGACAGTGACGATGATAATGACAAAAAGGATAAAAAATAAAACCTTACCCATCCACTATGTATGGTTAAAGACCAATCATAGTATCCAAAGTAAGGTTGTTATCTATCGAGACATAAATGGGTGGTCAGTCGAACCCATTTATATCTGTGCTTAGCGACTATTAAAGTTTGGCAATCCACTCTTTAATAGTACGGGCTTGCTCCGCAGCGTTACCTGTATAGGTAGCAGGTGTCATCTCGCGTAGACGAGCTTTGTCAGCGTCGCTTACCGCAGACAACTCATCACTTTCAACGAACGTCAGCATGGCTTCACGAGTCATGGCATTACCGCGGGTTAGGGCTTTTAGCTTCTCGTATGGGTTTTCTACGCGGTAGCGACGCATCACCGTTTGAATTGGCTCAGCCAACACTTCTTGTGCTTGATCAAGATCGTCATTCAAGCGCTGGGCATTTAATTCAAGCTTACTGACGCCTTTTAAGCACGCATCAAAAGCGATCATGCTTTGTGCCAGACCAACACCAATATTACGCAGAACCGTTGAATCAGATAAATCGCGCTGCATACGTGAAATGGGTAGCTTTTCACCCAAATGTGCAAGCATAGCATTGGCAACGCCCAAGTTACCTTCTGAGTTTTCAAAGTCAATCGGGTTGACTTTATGTGGCATGGTAGAAGATCCCACTTCACCGTCTTTTAGGCGCTGTTTAAAATAGCCTAAGCTAATATATTGCCAAATATCACGGTTAAAATCGATTAAGATGGTATTGAAACGTTTTACCGCATCAAACAACTCAGCGATATAATCATGTGGCTCAATTTGCGTGGTATAAGGATTAAAAGTCAGCGCTAGACGCTCATCAATGAACTGCTCTGCATGCGTCTGCCAGTCAACCTCAGGGTATGCTGAAAAATGCGCATTATAGTTACCGACTGCGCCATTGATTTTACCCAGTAGTTCAACTTGACCGATTTGCTTGATTTGACGGGCGAGGCGGTAAGCCACGTTTGCCATTTCTTTACCAAGCGTCGTTGGGCTGGCTGTTTGACCATGCGTACGTGACAGCATTGGTTGGTCGGCATGAGCAACGGCCAAGTCTGTGATGCTATCGATCAGTTGCTGCATTTTAGCGACCACAATCTCGCGGCTGTCTTTGAGCATTAACGCATACGATAGATTGTTAATATCTTCACTGGTACAGGCAAAATGAATGAATTCTAATGAGTCAATGAGCGCATCCTGACCACGGAATTTATCTTTGATAAAGTACTCAACCGCTTTTACATCGTGATTGGTTGTGGCTTCGATGTCTTTAATCGCTTGCGCGTCGCTTTCACTAAAGTCATCGACAATGCTGTTTAAAAAAGCATTGGTATCCGCATCAAACGCTGCTAACTCACCAATGGCACTATTATCCGCTAGTGACTGTAACCAGCGAATTTCTACCGTAACGCGGGCTTTAATCAGACCAAATTCAGATAAATACGGGCGCAAGCTGTCCGCTTTGGACGCATAACGGCCGTCGATTGGGGAGAGTGCGGTAAGTGGGGTCATAGCAATACCTCAAGTGGTTATTGGGAGTGGAAGTGACTCAGAAAAAGGAAAAAAGACATCAAAATACAAAAAAATTAAAATCCGCAAGGCGCATCGATAGAGGCAATCACGCCACCACCCAAACACACTTCATCTATATAAAATACCGCTGACTGACCAGGGGTTACCGCCCGTTGCGGCTTGTCAAATACCGTACGGACTTCGCTACCATCAGCATTTGTCGCAAACACACGGCATGCTTGGTCTGGCTGACGATAGCGAGATTTTGCCATGCAGCGGAGTCCCTTATCGCTAAAGATATCGTTTGGTGGCAGACCATCGATCCAGTCAAGCTTGTAAGCGTGCAGCTCATTACTCATCAGCATGGGATGCTCATGCCCTTGGCCAACGATTAAACGGTTTTTATCTAAATCCTTGGCTAATACAAACCACGGCTCTTCTAGACGGTCTTTGACGCCGCCAATGCCGATGCCGCCACGTTGACCCAACGTGTAGTACATCAAGCCATCATGAGTACCGATGGTTTTATGGTCATCCGTGACAATGTCGCCTTTTTGTGCAGGCAAGTACTGTTGTAGGAAGTCTTTAAAACGGCGCTCACCGATAAAGCAAATACCGGTAGAATCTTTCTTTTTTGCGGTAATCAGATCATGCGCTTCAGCAATTTGACGCACCACAGGTTTTTCAAGCTCGCCCACTGGGAATAGCGTTTTGGCAATCTTATCGCCGCCCACCGCATGTAAGAAGTAGCTTTGGTCTTTATTATTATCCAGTCCACGTAATAGCTGGGCGACAAGCGTACCCTCTGCGTTGGTATAGTTCACACTGCGGCGCGTATAGTGACCGGTAGCAATATAGTCAGCACCAAGGGTTAACGCATAGTCTAAAAACGCCTTAAATTTGATTTCTTTATTGCACAGTATGTCAGGATTGGGCGTACGACCCGCTTTGTATTCTGCTAAGAAGTGCTCAAAAACCCGATCCCAATATTCCATGGCAAAGTTAGCCGTATGCAGCTTGATGCCGATCTTATCACACACAGCTTGCGCGTCTGCTAAGTCCTCCATCGCGGTACAGTACTCAGTACCGTCGTCTTCTTCCCAGTTTTTCATAAACAAGCCTTCTACCTTAAAGCCTGCCTGCTGGAGTAAGACGGCCGAGACAGAAGAGTCGACCCCACCTGACATACCCACAATCACATGTTTGGCATTTGGATTGTCGATATCGGCAAGCGTTAAAGGACGATGGGCGGTAAAAGTATCTGAGTTTGGTAGGATGGCTGACATAGAACGGCTCAACTATTTATACTTTTTCCAAAATTTATAACGGCGCAGACAGTAAGAGCACGACGACAATAGATCGTCTTAGCAAGTTGACAGTGCCAGTTTTTCTTTTGGATTTGGTATTATGATAAAATAAGCGTCACATTATACCAGTTAATTGAAACTGGTGGCGACCTATGGCATTTTACTGTGAGGAAAATCGCTTTCAAAATTCAGATAGTGGTTTTGAATAATTTTAATCACAATGTATTAATTTGGAATAATAATGATAAAAATTGGACAAGGTATCGACGTTCATGCTTTTCACAATAATGGAGAGCAGCAGCAATATGTCATACTAGCGGGTGTGCCCATCGAGCACACCCACAGTTTGCTGGCACACTCTGATGGTGATGTGGTGCTACACGCGCTCGCAGATGCATTGCTTGGGGCATTGGCGCTTGGTGATATTGGTCAGCATTTCCCTGACACAGACGCGGCGCACGCTGGTTTGGATTCGAGAGTGTTGCTACGCTACGTTTATAGCAAGGTACGAGAGGCCGGATATAAGCTTGGTAATGCTGATATCACGGTCATGTGTGAGCGCCCAAAGCTTGCGCCCCACAGTCAAGCCATGCGCGATAACATTGCCAGCGACCTACAAACCGATGTGAGTAATGTCAGTGTTAAAGCCACTACCACTGAAAAACTGGGATTCACAGGGCGCCAAGAGGGCATTATGGCCAATGCCGTGGTATTATTGGTCTCTAACGCTACCGAAGTTTAACGTTTAACGGCTGTTTATGCCAATATAGCAATTGTGCTTGTAATATGGCGGCACTCGCCCCATGTATCAGCCATATTGTCATCCAATACCTTTGCAATATCGCTATTTTAATGTATTGCCTTTTTAATGTACCGCCTTATCAATAGGAGTTTTTATGAGTGAGCAAACCCCAAATACTGCTACAAATGATGTCGAACAACTGATTCGTGACCAAATCCGTGACAACAAAGTTATTATCTATATGAAAGGCACGCCGCAATTTCCGCAGTGTGGTTTTTCTGCCCGTTCTATTGAAGTATTGACTCAGATTGGTCGTCCTTTTGCGTTTGTCAATATCTTAGAAAATCCAGAAATTCGTGCCACGTTGCCAAAAATCGCCAATTGGCCAACGTTCCCACAGTTGTGGATCGACGGTGAATTGATGGGCGGATCAGATATTATTTTGCAGATGTATCAGTCAGGTGAACTAAAACCATTGGTCGAAGCCAATAGCCCAGCTGCTTAATACTAAAAAAGGTTTATGGCATTACTATTTATGGCATTGTTATGATGTTTTAAAAATCAGTGATACATGAATCCGTTTTGCTATTAAAGCACCACGAACCGAAGCACCACGAACCTAAGTAGTCTTATGGCTATTTGGGTTTTTTGTTGTTTTTGCCCTTTATTGCTTTTACAGGTTTTGACCCCATATAGGGGTTAACATAAGCGAAATGACAGTGGCTAATAAATAACATAGTTAATCCGCTATAAAATAAATATAGCGCGACCAAGATAAATTTTTCATCGACTCTGTCTGCGCAGACACAGCAAGCAAGGACAATTTATCTCAGTTGCGCGTCGTAGTGTATGGGCTTTTTATCTAAAGCTGGCTGTAAGTACAATTAACAAAAAAGAGAATCTTATGAGTAATCAAACACTTGATGAACAAGCGCAAAAAGCCGCGGCCGAGCAAGCACTTATCGAAAAGCGTCGTGAGCGCCTAAAAAATGACTCTGTGCGTATCATTGAGATCGCAAGCAACGAAGCCAACTCAGCCCTTAAGTGTATTCATCAGTTGAGTGTGGCAGGCGGTGCGACAGAGGCGACTTATATTGCTATTGAGCAGCGTATTGTTGCAGATCAAGATCCTGCTGGCGCTTATCATTTGGCACTACTGGCACAAAGCACGTCAGATTTGCCGATTGATGCGCGCCAGCTGATTGAGCTTGTGGTCAATAAAGGTGACAATCAGCAACGCTTAGCCCTGCTCAAAAACTTACCGCTACCGCCAGTTGACATCATTAAAGAACAGATTTTAGCCAGTGATGATGGTGACGCTATTGGACAAATGAATGCGTATTTGCAGATCAATCCAGAAGGTTATGGCAGTCACCATATGCTGGCTAGTGGTCAATCAGATCAAATCGTACCCCTGAGTCCCGGTAATTCGTCAAATTAATGTGGATAATTGAGAGGTAGCCCGGCCGCTTTGATGGGTGGGTTTTTCTATCATTTAATTTTAATGGTTTTTGTCTTAACGTTTTTTAAACGTCAAAAAATTGTTATAATTACCGGTTATCTATTTAAGTTTTAAAGACTTATATCATCCGTTTATAAAATACGATTGACGTTCATTAATCAGGCAGTAAGTTGTTGTTATCAATAATTTATCGGCGAAAATAACGTCATTCAAGCGAGGCATGCATGCAATATCCAAAAAATTACGACGTGGTAGTGATCGGTGGTGGTCATGCTGGTACAGAAGCTGCTTTGGCTGCCGCACGTATGGGCGCGCAGACCTTGCTGTTAACACACAATATTGAAACCCTAGGACAGATGAGCTGTAATCCAGCGATTGGGGGAATTGGTAAGTCGCATCTAGTACGTGAAATTGATGCGCTGGGCGGAGCGATGGCGCTTGCAACAGACAAAGCGGGTATTCAATTTCGCGTGTTGAACAGTCGTAAAGGTGCCGCTGTCCGGGCCACTCGTGCGCAAGCGGATCGTATTTTGTATAAAGCCGCGATTCGTCATACGTTAGAGAACCAGCCAAATTTAGACTTATTTCAGCAAGCCGCTGATGATATCTTGGTAGAGAATGGTCGTGCTACCGCAGTTGTGACTTCTACAGGCATTATTTTTAAGACCGAAACGGTGGTGTTGACCTCAGGGACTTTCTTAGGCGGGGTTATCCATATTGGCCTTGAAAACTCAAATGGTGGCCGCGCAGGCGATCAGCCTTCTATCAAGCTTGCCGATCGTTTGCGTGAGCTGAAACTGCCCGTTGGACGTCTTAAGACGGGTACGCCAGCTCGTATTGATGCGCGCAGCGTTGATTTTAGTGTCATGACGGTACAACCAGGCGATACACCGCTCCCAGTCATGAGTTATATGGGTGATGTTGCTATGCATCCTGAACAGGTTAACTGTTATATCACGCATACCAATACTCGTACTCACGACATCATCCGTGAGAATCTTGATCGTTCGCCCATGTTTTCTGGCAAAATTGAAGGTGTCGGACCCCGTTATTGTCCTTCTATTGAAGATAAGATCCATCGTTTCGCTGATAAAGACAGTCATCAGATATTTATCGAGCCGGAAGGGTTGACCACGCATGAGCTGTATCCGAATGGTATTTCGACCAGTTTGCCATTTGATGTGCAGCTAGACTTTATCCATAGTATGAAAGGGTTAGAAAAGGCGCATATTACTCGTCCAGGCTACGCGATTGAGTATGATTACTTTGATCCGCAGAGCTTGAAGCCAACGCTTGAAACCAAATCTATTGATCGTTTGTACTTTGCAGGTCAAATCAATGGTACAACAGGCTACGAAGAAGCGGGTGTGCAGGGTTTGCTGGCAGGGACGAATGCGGCGTTGGTGACCACCAACAACAGTGAGTTTGAGACGTGGACACCGCGCCGTGATGAAGCTTATCTTGGTGTCTTAGTGGATGATTTGATTACCCATGGCACCACGGAACCATATCGTATGTTTACCAGTCGTGCTGAGTATCGTTTGCTGCTACGCGAAGACAACGCTGATCAACGCCTAACTGAAACGGGTCGTAAGCTTGGTTTGGTTGATGATGTGCGCTGGCAAGCCTACCAAGAAAAAATGGAGGCGATCGCCACAGAGTCCTCACGCCTAAAAGATATGTGGGCCACGCCTACCAATGCCTTGGGGCAGCAAGTGACTGAGCAAACAGGGGAGGTGCTATCAAAAGAAGCGACGGCCTTTGATTTGCTAAAGCGTCCGCAGATTCACTTTGCTGACATTGCTGCTATCACTGACTCAAAAGTCGATACACAGGTGGGTGAGCAGATAGAAATCTCTGTCAAATACGCAGGCTACATAGATCGTCAGTCTGATGAGATTAATCAGATGAAGCGTCTGGAAAATACCGTGCTGCCGGTGGATTTTGATTACACGGTGGTCTCTGGGTTATCAAATGAAATTGTACAAAAGCTCACGCAAGTGCGCCCTGCAACGCTTGCCCAAGCGGGAAGGATAAGTGGTGTCACACCTGCTGCTGTACAGTTACTAGCAATGACGGTCAAAAAACAAAAAAAGGCAGCAACGGCATTAAATTTATCGTAAGCAATCAGTAAAAGAACCCTAAAAGAGCTCATAATGAGATAACGTTGTGAGCTTTTTTTATGTCTAAACGGTAACAATGTCAAAACAACTTAGACCGTCTTTATGCTGCTTTGAGAAGAAATAATGGGTAGAATGGAAGTTTACAATCAATGATGCTAGTTTCTTACGGAAAAGGAGCGATTTTATGCCTTATGATAAATTATCAGACTTGCCAGATGAGGTAAAAGACAACTTACCCAAACACGCTCAAGAGATATTCAAAGCGGCTTTTAATAGTGCAAGCGAACAGTATGGTGATGAGTCACGCTGGTTTTCTACCGCATGGGCAGCCGTTGAAAATGTTTATCAGAAAAATTCTGATGGTAAATGGGTAAAAAAACCAGATCACAAATAAATACTGAATCAGTGACGATTCCATCTACCTAATTACTTACACTGACCTATATCACACATGCTCTCATGGCTCAATAACATGGCTTTGAGTACGTGGTTGATTTGAGCTTATCTATGATTGAAGCGATTATATTTGCGATTACTATCGTACTGCCCAACCTTGCCTTGATGGGGTTGGGTTTTTTTATGCAAAGACACGGACAAGCCAGCAAAACCTTTATTGACCAGTCGTCAAGTTTTGTTTTTAACTACTGTTTGCCATGTCTATTATTTTTTAGCGTGGTCGATAGCGACGTTGATTATGGTAAGCAAATCACGTTGATCGTTGCTGGCATTCTTGTGACCTTTATTTTATTTATTGGGGCAGAGTTTTATGCCAAGCGTTTTGTTAGTAAACCTGCCGATCAAGGCGTGTTTGTCCAAGGCGTGTTTCGCAGCAATATGGCCATTATCGGACTAGCAACCGTTGCAAATGCCTATGGGGAGCGAGGTTTAAGTATCGGTGCTGTATATATGGGGGTGGTCACGATACTGTTTAATATTTTAGCCGTCATTACCCTGAGCCGTGTCTCTAAAAAGGTGGATGATACGTTACGCAGTCGTAGTTTGATGATTGTTAAAAAGCTATTTACCAATCCCTTAATACTGGCGCTGGTGGCTGCATTTGCGTATAAGGCGTTCATGTTACCACCGCTTACCGGTGTCATTCATACGACGGGCGACTTACTAGCAGCAGTTGCATTGCCGTTAGCATTGATTTGCGCTGGTGCCAGTATTGATTTGAAGTCGATGCTACACCCGTCAGGATTATCCATGCAGGCTAGTATTGGGCGTATTGTTATTGCTCCATTAATAGCCATCGCGATTGGATTGGGATTTGGTTTATCCGGTGTACATATGGGCGTGCTTTTTTTGATGGTGGCATCGCCAACTGCAGCAGCCAGCTATGTGATGGCAAAGGCTATGGGTGGCAATGACGTGCTTGCGGCGAATATTTTAGCGTTTACCACGGTCGTAGGGATGTTTGGCATGGCGATTGGGGCCGCAATCTTACGTGTGTTAGGTCTAATGTAAGATTATTTTTAGCGTCATGCAATATTAGCGTCATACCATACAAATAAGCCCAATAAGGAGAGGTGCATTGGTACACTCACACTGCCGTTTTTAAACCAAATAGTTCCACCGAATATCCATATGCGGAGTGAGCGTTAACGTGTTGCAAGCGTGTGACATATGACTGTGTTACTGGTGTGAACTATAGAAAAAGCCCTCTTTTCCAATCAGAAAAGAGGGCTTGTCTTATTTTAAATTGTCTCGATTGCGCTTATCTTCTCGGCGCTGTTTACGCTTTGGGCTAGTACGGTATGTGAAATAAACCCCTACTACCGTCACGACAAACAACGCTGCAATGTAAAAAAATATCGATGAACCAATAAAAGTAGAAAATTCCATGACCTTTTTCTCGTTATAGTTTATCAATAATTATGCAAGTGCTATTTACGATTGTAAAGTAAACAACTTTAGCTGAGATGTAAGTTCAAGTGAACGTAAGCGTGCTGCCTGATCATAGACATTGGCCGTAACGATCAGTTCATCAGGCTGATGCGTGGCTATAAACGCCTCAAGTTTTGGTTTAACGGTTTGCACAGAACCAATAAAGGACACTGATAACGCATTATCTACCATCATTTTCTCAGCAGAACTCCAAATACTGTCCATATCATGAGTCGGCTTTGGCATTTGACCGCGTTCACCTCGACGCAAACGTACGAAACTTTGCTGAGCTGAGGTAAAGTGGTAATGGGCGGTCGCATCGTCATCCGCCAGTAGCAAGTTTGCTGCCAACATCACATAAGGTTTGTCCAAGTACGCTGATGGTTTGAATTGTTCACGATAAGTACTAATCGCTTGAGCGAGCATTTGCGGTGCAAAATGAGAGGCAAACACATAAGGCAGCCCAAAGTGTGCCGCTAAGGTGGCGCCAAACAGAGAAGAACCTAGAATCCAGATAGGAATGTTGGAATTCGCCCCAGGAAAGGCTTGGACAGGACTGTCTTCTGTATCATTGCCTAAAAAATACATCAATTCTTGCACATCTTGAGGAAAGCGCTCAGCGTCTTTCATTTGCCGACGTAATGCTTGAAAAGTGGCGCCATCCGTACCAGGGGCGCGGCCTAAACCCAAATCGATGCGGTCTCCGTACAATGCCTGCAATGTACCAAACTGCTCGGCAATCACGAGAGGCGCGTGGTTGGGCAGCATTACACCGCCTGCACCGATACGTATGCGCTTGGTTTGACTACCGATATGCGAGAGTAGTACTGAGGTTGCCGCACTAGCGATACCCGGCATATTATGATGCTCTGCCATCCAAAATCGGTTTAGACCGAATTTTTCTGCTTGCTGCGCTGTCTCGACAGTTTGAGCAATGCCTTCAGCGATGGTTTTACCTTCAGGAACAGGTGCTAGATCTAAAAAGGATAAGGGAATTGTATTACTCATAAATCATCCAGTAAAATAGTTAATTATTTTCTATTGATATGCTTGTGGTCGATGCTAGTTTCAAGTAGATTTAGCAAGTATTAATAAATCATAACAAACCGTGCAACGCGACTTTGCATGGCGCTGCATGGCGCTTAATTGGAAGTACGCTTAATCGTTAATAGTTTTATTGATAAGTAGGCGTACGCCACAAAAAAAGCAGGTGACTGAGTCACCTGCTTTTTTGGTTTATCCAGTTCTAAAACAAAAAACTGGACGATTACTAGGGCGTGTCATCAATTAAGCCAGACCACGCAAGAAACCAGATGAATCGCACTAAGGAAATGACTGGCTAACTTATCATAACGAGTGGCAATCGCACGGTACTGCTTGATCTTGGCAAAGAAGTTCTCGATCAGATGCCGTGCTTGATAGAGCTCTTTATCGAATCCTCTTGGCTGCAGTCGGTGACACTTGGGTGGTATAACTGCATGGCCTTGTACTGCTTTAATCGGTTCAATAACACGGGCATCAGCATCATAAGCTTTATCGGCAAGC
>NZ_DFBY01000011.1:0-84268 GCF_002366815.1 Psychrobacter sp. UBA3068
CTTAAGTTTGGGAGGGTTACCATATGCTCAATCAGGTGTAAGGTGTGCGTGGTTGCTTAGAAGTGGCTCAATTAAAGATACCAACGCAATTACAGGCGATTATGCCTATAGTACGAAAGACATACCTGTATTCTCTATTTATAGAAATAAGACGCAGGGCAATCAAGCTTATATGATTTATAACGTGAATAAGCTAGACAGCAACAGTAGTCGGTACAACCACCGTTCATTTAAGCCTATTACACTACCATTAGAGAATTTTATACAAAGATTGGTTTCACAGGGCCTAGTTTTTATACCTTATGAGCGATTCACCTCTACAAAGTTTAGATTTAAATCCAACGGTATCACTGAGATGACTTTAGGGGTGAGTAAAGACTCTTGCGCTAAATGTGGTTACTCCAATCCGATAATTTCTGAGGTGAGATATAAAGAAGACTATAAAGTACGTTCTAAGAAAATAAAAGATTGTAGCGATAAAGAGCTTAGAATTATTAATACACATTTTTCTAAGAATTATGTTTTTTCACCCATAAAAAAGGTGCGTAGTGAAATACTTAACAAAGTTTTTATAGTCAACACTTGTGTTGAATGTGGTTTTGTCATAGATAGAGATGGTCAATATAGTACCTATTTAAAAAAATTTTTCACTAAGCCGCTTTTTATAAAGCATTTAGGTCTTAATACAGAAAAATTCTATACTTCGAATACAACTCTTAATACGGAATGTGTTTACCTTGTAAACAACAGTTTCAAAATCAAATATAACGAGAGTTTTGAGTTTGGTAAATGGGTTACTAGAGATAGTGAACCAGTTTAATCAGAATAATTGGCATATATGATTGTTTATAAAAAATCATATAATGTAATTTACTACTGTAGATTTTGCAATAATTACTATATAAGTTTGAAAGCGATCAAACGTAATCCTTTTGCCATACTGCGTTTTTGCAAACCATACAACACCAACTATCTTGAGCACGCATATATAGGATATCTGCTGGCATCTCTACCGGGCAAGCACTTGCACAGTACTCACAGAGCATATCATCTAAACAAGCGTAACATTGAGCAATCGTCTCAAACAATAGATTTGAGCTGATTCTATATTTCTGACATAGCATTTGTACATGTTCAAGATAATCCTCCTTATGATCATATGCCCAATAATCAACACAGATTTTTTGATCTCTACTATTCTGTGTCATACCAAATTCAAGTTTGATACCCATAGTATGTCTCCTAATCAAAATGTCATTACATGTTCTATCGATTAGTTAGTTGTACAGAACTTTAAAAAATTATATGAAGTTATGTCTGTAAGAGACTCTTAATCACCTCATCTTGAGTCATTCCTATATGCTTGCAATAAAAAGCTTCAATCTCATCTAAAGCTTCACGTAATTGTCGCTGTGATACCTGTATGTAATGTAGTGTCACATCATCACTAGATTTAGCCTCACGATGATTGAGCAGTCTCTTTAACACTGGATAGGTTACATTAAGACCATTAGCGACAGTGCCAAATGTACGACGCAAATCGTGAGGCGTAATGTGCAAGCCAGCTTTGTTTGATATTGAATGATAACTACCGCTCAAATCTTTAACGTGGTCGCTATTTCTTTTCAAATCACTCGGAAATACCCAACGCTCTCCATTGCTCAATCTATAGCGTTCACTAAGTATGGCTTGAAGTATTTTTCCAGTAGGCATATGGTAATCAGAACCATTTTTAGTGGCTTTAAAAACGATACGAGCAGCGTCAAGATCTACATCTTCCCATCTTAGTGTCTGCGCTTCATTTAAGCGAACTCCAGCAAACATAAAAAGCAGTAAAAGATCACGAGCATTATTGCTATAAGATGCTTGTTTGAAAGAACTACCGTCACGGTGTTCAATCAAAGTTCTAAAATATACTCCTAAATACTCTTCTTCAACATGACGAGTACGAGGTTTAATTTTGTTCCAATCATTTTTGGCATTCAGTATTCGAATGGGTTGATCCTTTATTATGTACTCCTCATCGTCATCTAAGAAGCTATCTTGACAATAATTCCATACTGATCGAAGAGCTCGCATAGTAGCATTCGCTTGAGCTGGACTAGATTTGCTGATTTCCTTATGTTTTTCACTTATCATAGTTTTAGTTATATCGTTTAACGATATATCAAGCCAGTCATCGAGTCGACCAAGTATTTGCTGATCATAAGTTTCAATAGTACGGCTGGCAAGATTTGGCTTCATAGATTTAAAGTAGGTATATGCTTCATTAAGTGTTGGTATATCAGAATCTTGAATGTCTTTTAACTTTGGAGTAGCGTGATAACCATCGTAAACATCAAGTCCCTTTTTTATGTTGACCATCATCGTGCTCGCTTTTTCACGAGCTTCAGTCAAAGTGATTAGATGTGTTTCTTCAACTTCGTCACGATAGAGCTTACCATTGATGCGTTTATGAAGCGTGTATCTCTTAGATTGCTTACCCACACGAAGTGCAAAACCCGTTAATACTTCATCCATGTAGATGTCTGTACCATTTGAAGCATATGCAACTGAATCGATAAACTTCTTACTAAGCTTAACTTTCATAATTCATCCGTCACGCCGCAGTTATTATATTAATAGCACTATAATACGTGAACATGCAGATGTATTAAAGTATCAAGATAGTATCAAAATTTTATTTTACGCTGTTATTACTCGACCAATTTATAAATAATTCACGCAATAAAAAACCCTCACAATCTATAGACTGTAAGGGTTTCGTATAGTGGTACCAGTGGTCGGACTCGAACCGACACGCTTTTAAAGGCAACGGATTTTGAATCCGTCATGTCTACCAATTCCATCACACTGGCATGTTAGAAGATAACGTCTATTGGATAGATATTATCGAATTGGGTTACAGGGTTAACTCTGTATAGGCTGCGTATTATAGCAGCCTTTTTTTCACCGTCAAGAATTATTTACTATAATTTTCAATCAAAGCCAAAAAATGTAGTTTATCCAACAAAAGCGCGCTCAACTGCATAATCCGCTTGGACACCCATACGCGGTGAAACCGTTAAACCGAAATCATCTAAAATCGCTGAGACTTCTGCATTAAAAGGCATACTACCGCATATCATCACGCGATCATCGTCTTTGTTGATAGGGGGTAAGCCAATGTCTTCAAAAAGTTTACCTGACTTCATCAAATCGGTCACACGGCCTTGGTTTTTAAATTCTTCACGAGTCACGGTCGGGTAGTAGATGAATTTTTCGCGGTACCATTCTCCAAAGATTTCGTCATTGGGCAGCTCGTTTTCGAACATCTCACGATAAGCCAAATCCTCTGCATGACGTACGCCATGTACCAAAATGATTTTGTCAAAGCGCTCATAGACTTCAGGGTCACGTGCCAACGCTAAGAATGGCGCTAATCCTGTGCCTGTTGAGAGCATATAAAGGTGTTTGCCGGGTAGTAAGTCATCTAGCACTAGGGTCCCTGTTGGTTTTTTACTGACCAACAATTCATCGCCCACTTTGATGTGCTGCAAGCGTGACGTCAGTGGACCATCTGGCACTTTGATAGAAAAGAATTCCAAATGGTCTTCGTAATTAGGGCTAGCAATTGAGTAAGCGCGCAACAATGGCCTGCCATCGACAACGATTCCAATCATCGCAAACTCGCCATTACGAAAACGTAAGCCGTCGTCACGAGTGGTTTTGATGCTAAATAGAGAGTCATTCCAATGATGAACCTCTGTGACCGTTTCGGTGCGAAGTTTTGACATAAAGTCCTCGTTAATAAGTTGCTAACTGTAACGTTAAGTTAAATATGTGTAAAATCAATAGTTTCAATGACAAATAAAAATTATAACGCCGTATCTGGAGCCTGATGGTTGTCTAAATAGTTGTTGTTAACACATCAGTTTTGCCAGAGTTTGGGCACGGTAGATAGTCTGTAATCAAAAATTTCAAATGCTATTCTAACATTTTGTCGGATGTTATGAGTACGTATAGATGCCTACAAAGTCTACAGAAACGTACGAGAGTCTACGAGCTTAAACGGCTGTCATTGAATGGCTCGCTCATAATAACAAACTTTAAAATAAAAATCCGTCCAGCAGTGACGATGGGGCATGATAAAATGGAATATCGTTAGCGAATAATTTTGTAAGATTGGGCATATCAGTTTAACAGTAGCAGTTTGTCACGCAGGGAGACAGTGTATGTGGGGTGAAAAAGTGTCCCAAGATGAGAGTCATCGTGCGCCAATTATTGGCTACCATCGTGCGCCGCTATCACAAAAGTTTGGTGCGCCAAGGCAGCCAAATCTGGTCGCGTTGACCAGTGTTATTGAGATGCGAGCGCCTTATGATACGCCAGCGGCTTTCGTTGGTTTGGAGGCGTTTAGTCATATTTGGGTCAGTTGGCAATTTCATCATAACTATCTTGATAAGGGCAATGGCTTGCATAAAGCAGACAGGGAATTTCGCCCGCAAGTACGACCACCAAGACTCGGTGGCAATCAAAAAATAGGCGTGTTCGCCAGTCGAAGTATGTATCGGCCTTCGGCATTAGGACTGTCTGTGGTCAAGCTTGAGCGTGTGGCGGTGGTACAAGGACGTGCGTTGCTTATCATTAGCGGTGCAGATATGATAAATGACACGCCTATTATCGATATCAAACCCTATGTGGCTTATAGTGACGCTATCGCCCAAGCAGAGAGTGGCTTTGCACCCACTGCCCCTGTGTCGTCGGAGGTGACTATCACTGAGTCAGCGTATGCACAATTTATAACGTTGGTTCATACAGGAGAGTCGGGTAGAGGTGATAATAAACCCACTGATACAGAACCTGCTACGGTCGCTGCGCTGCTATACAAGATACAAAACCAATTGAGCCTCTCTGATATCGACGCGATTAAAGCACTCATCGCGCAAGACCCGCGTCCAGCGTATCGCCGTCATGAATTAAAGATGCCATTTATTATGCGCTATAAGTCTGTCGATGTCAGTTTTCAGTTGCTAGAGTCAGGACAGTTACAAATAAGTTCTGTTGTAGCAGTCAGTTTGTAGCGGCAAATGAGCGTCACTAGTACCGCACTCCTCACTATCAGTAACTTATTTACCCGTAATAAAAGAAGAATAATATGTCTGTTCAGAACTATTCAATAGTGATTGATTTGCGTTGGTGCCTAGATGAGCTTTTGGTCGACAAGGTGATTGATCAGCGTGGCTACAATCTAGTGATTACTAGCCGCCGTGATAAGGCACAGCATCCACTGCTGACCATCAGTGAGTTTGGCTTGCCGAATGGTCATGCGCCTGATAACAGCGCTGACAATAAATTAACGTTGGCTTGGTTGAATCAATGGTTGGCCGCAAAAGCGGGTATGCCACTTGTTCGTATTGACCCTTTAAAAGTCGATGTTCCAGCCGTGACACAGCTGATGTCCTTTGAGTATGCACGCTTGCAGCATATTTTACCGATTGAGGTGAGCTTAGATGAGGTGGTCATCGGTACAGATCAGCCGTTTTATACGGACTGGCAAGCAAACATTGACAAGTTAATCAAATCTAAAAGCTATCGCACGGTCTATCTTAGTCCTGAACAGATTAATCGCTATCGCCGAGAGTTCTATCAAGTCACGCAAGCGATTGCGGGGGCAAATAGTGTCCATAAACGGGCGGCAGCTGATGTCACCAATGTCGAGGCACTATTGCAGCTGGGTGACAACACCAATCCCGATGCCAATGATCAGCATATCGTCAGAGTCGTTGACTGGTTACTACAATATGCCTTTGAACAGCGTGCCAGTGACATTCATCTAGAGCCGCGGCGGGAGACAGGCAAGGTACGTTTTCGCATAGATGGTGTGCTCCATACCGTCTACGAGATGCCACTGGCGATTATCGTGGCGGTCACGGCGCGTATTAAAATCTTAGGGCGGCTCAATGTCGCAGAAAAACGCAAACCGCAGGATGGTCGTCTAAAAACCCGTACCCCAAAAGGGCTGGAGACTGAGCTACGTCTCTCTACCATGCCGACTGCTTTCGGTGAAAAGTTGGTCATGCGCGTGTTTGATCCTGAGGTGCTGGTGCGCTCGTTTGCTCAGCTCGGCCTATCTGGTAAACAGCTGGAAACGTGGCATGAATTAACGGCGCATCCAAACGGTATTGTTTTGGTCACAGGACCAACTGGCTCAGGTAAAACCACCACCCTATATAGTACGCTCAAGCAGCTCGCCACTGAGCAAGTCAATGTCTGTACGATCGAAGATCCGATTGAGATGATTGAGCCGGCGTTTAATCAAATGCAGGTCAACCCAGGCGTCGATTTGTATTTTTCTGATGGTATCCGCTCATTAATGCGTCAAGACCCGGATATCATTATGGTGGGTGAGATTCGTGATGCCGAAACGGCAAACATGGCAGTGCAAGCCTCCCTTACAGGGCATTTGGTGCTCTCGACTTTGCACACCAATGACGCCCCAAGCTCCCTCACTCGTCTACACGATTTGGGCATCCAGCCTTTTTTGACCTCAGCGACGATATTGGGTGTGATGGCACAGCGCTTATTACGGACGTTATGTCCGCACTGTAAGCAAGCGGTGGATGTGACGCGAGATAGTGAGATAGCGATTCAATGGCAAGAGCTGGTACAGCCTTGGCGTGCGCCAGTGCCAGCACAGATCTATACGGCGCAAGGTTGTGAGCGCTGTCGCCATACCGGTTATCAGGGCCGTGTTGGCCTATATGAAATCATGCCGTTATCCAACGAATTAAAAAAGTTGGTTGCCGCCGATGCAAATTTAGACGTACTCAAGCAGCAAGCGTACCGCGAAGGGGTACAGCCATTACGCTTATCAGGTGCAAAGCGTGTTAGTGAAGGGCTGACGACCATAGAAGAGGTAATGCGCGTTGTGCCGCTGCACTGATGTCAAGTATTTATAAATCGGTATGATAAGTAAGTGACTTTTACCTGACTTGAAAACTGCTGTCTTTAGAGCAATAAACACCCATACAACTTTGAATTTTGACCTAACTTTTTTATTTATAATTTTTATTAATGAGAGTTTTTATGTTTACTGATAGTCATTGCCATCTGAACCGTTTAGATTTGACGAAGTATGACGGCCAATTGTCTGGCGCGATTGACGCTATGAAAGCCGCTAACGTCACCCGTGCGATGGCGATTATGTGTGATTTTGCTGAGTATGATGATATTGCCAACATTGTACGCACTTATGGTGACGAAACGCTAAATTTAGGGATGAGTGTGGGTATCCATCCTTGTGAAGATATTCAGGTCTTACAATCAGCGACCATCGAGCGGCTGATAGAAACGGCCAGTGCTGATCATGTATGGGCAATAGGGGAGACGGGTCTGGATTATTATTGGTCAACTGAGAATAAAAAAGAACAACAAGCCAGTCTTGCCCGTCATATTCACGCGAGCCAAAGTCTAAAAAAGCCACTCGTGATCCACATGCGTGATGCCAAAGAAGACACCATTGATATCTTAAAAAGTGAGGGCGCTGAACATGGCATTATTCACTGCTTTACCGAAGATTGGGAGACAGCGAAACGCGCCTTAGACTTAGGGTTTTATATCTCTTTCTCGGGTATTGTCAGCTTTAAGAGTGCGCAAATGATCCAAGATGCCGCTCAAAAAATGCCCAGAGATAGAATGCTGATCGAAACGGATAGCCCTTATTTAGCACCTGTGCCTAAACGTGGTAGACCTAATGAGCCGGCTTACGTACCCTACGTGGCAGCTTATCTCGCAGACATGTATGGCTGTAGTAGCAAGGAGATAGGCGCTTTGACTGCAAAAAACTTTGAAAATTTACTGGCACAGTACCACTAAAATGGGTATGCTATGACCACTCAGTCATTTATGAAATCACCATATGGTTTGCGCGCTATATCGTTAAATACCAAGCGTAATCATATAATTGTCTATGACTATTTAGCAAACATAAGCATATTCTCATTGTCGTCCTCGAGCAGTCTTTGTATAGCCTCATACTTTTTTGCCGACGTACTAGTGTAAACAATGGTCATATGCTTAATCTTGTCAGGTTTTAGGAGAGATTATGAGTCGTCAGCATCAGTTCAAGGCACGAGAAGAAAATATCTTAGCGATGGCAGAGCAACTGCTACTTGAGTCAGGCGATGGTGATATCACTTTAGACAGTTTGGCAGACCAGCTTGATTTGGCTAAAGGCACACTGTACAAGCATTTCTCCAGTAAAGATGAGCTCTATTTGCGCATTATCATTCGTTATGAAGAGCAGTTGTTCGAGATCAATCGCATTGATGATTGCCCGTCGGCAGGCGTGGCCCGCATGATTTTTCAACAGCTGTTTAACCCACAAAAAGCCATGCTGCTTAACCAAATCGAAGAGCGTTTGGCGGCATCAGTGACGGGTCTTAATCGCTTATTTGGTGAGCTTTACGATATACGCCGCCAGCGCATGAAGCGTTTGATTGATATTATCAGTGCTTATTTAAAAGATGAAAATAGTAACCTAAGTACTCGTGATTATTTATCTTCCATTTGGGCAATGGGTCAAGGCGGTGCGGGGTTATTAAATTCAAGCTTTTATCAGCGTTATTTGGGCCGCCGTGATACCTTGCGTTACGCGTTTGTCCAGCAAATGCTTGAGCTCCCCAGCCATTATCCTGCCGATGAGGATGGGGTGATGGATGAAGATATGCAAGAGCTGGTAGAACAAATCGATACCGAGTCAGAAGAGCATCGCAATACCAATTACTAGCTTGCCTGTGACTCTTTCGAAGCTCAATGTACTACCGTAAGCGTTCCGTGTTGCAATATTCTATAGTGCCACACGGGCAACCCTATCTGTTCAGTGTTTTAAAAATAGTGATGTCACTTTATACATGATAACCTAATAATAAGCTTATAGGTGCCATATGCCGGTCACTGTCAAGACTCAGTCCAGCTCAGCGGCCACTTGCCATTTAAGCATCAACCCGCAACATTCTGCCTATCATAAAACAGAGTTTAGTCTGCCCCCTCGTCCTTGTTCCAGTGACTACTCGCTGTTAAAAAATTCTCAGATTTTCTCTGCTAAACCATTAAGCCTTTGTCGATCGCAAACGGGTTTTACCCTCGTTGAAATCGTGGTGGTGGTGGTTATTCTATCTATATTTGCTGGCATGATGAGTTTGTCGGTCGGTAGCAGTGAATCCCGCAAAAACCGTGCTTTTTATGAGCACTTTACCGACTCATTAAGTTACGTTCGTCTGTTATCAGCTGAGCGTATGCAGCCCATGGGGCTAGTTTTACAAGCGGATAAAGAAGGTCAGGTAAACCCTGTGATTGTCACCTTATCAAATCCTTATGTCGCTTATCAAAGCGCTGACATCACATCGAGTAGTGTAGACAGCCGTCCCAAAAATGCCATGGAGTTGTCTACCGATTTGAATGCTATGTCAGGGGCTATGAGCGACCAACCGCCAACCCCGAGTTGGGAGAGTGAACCAGAAGTCAGCTTGCCTGAACTGCCTGCTGGGGTCAGCTTAAGGATTCAAAGCTTAGAGTCTGGTAACTTATCAATTTCTGGACAAAAACAAACACTACAGCCGTGGTTTGCCAACCAAGCAGTACCACAGGTCCTATGGTTTGGTACTGGGCAAGCGACTCCCGTCACCATTGAAGTGCTGCATGATTCGCGTTTGGTGGGTGAGGTGATTACGATTATGCCCGATGGTAGTATGATGATCGGACAGGGGGTATAGTTGATGGCTATCTTTTCCAAGTCGCTTACTATGCCTACCTACTCTCAGTTTAAGCGTGAGCGTGGCTTTACCTTGATTGAGGTGATGGTTGCTTTGGCCATTTTGGCAGTGGTTGCCGTGGCGGCCAGTCGGGCCAGTAGCGCCTACCTGCACTCAGTCGATGTATTGCGCACCCGCACGCTGGCGCACTTTGTCGCACAAAACGCGGCGTCTGATTTGCGTATTCAAAAGACGTGGCTGACCGCAAGTCGTACTCAGACTGTCAATGCCCAAGGTCGTGATTGGCAAGTGGTTATGACAGTGGGTGAGGCCATGACACCTGCCTTAAAACAAGTGAATATCGCTGTTGCTCCCATTATTGATGGACAAACGCGTAGTGCTGTGACAGACATTGATGTGATGTTAAGCAGCGCTGAGCAAGAGGTTGGCAGTTTGGATTTGGCTGGTTTAAACCCAAATGGTCGTGTGCCATGAGTCAGCGCGGCTTTACCTTACTTGAGCTGATGGTTGCCATGGCAATATTTGCGATGCTGGCGGTGGCGGGTTGGCAAGTATTTGACAGTGTCAACCGTGCTCGTGAACGGGCGCAGTTCCATGCGGATAATTTGGCAGTATTGCAATACGCTTATCTACAGCTACAGCAAGATATGGGGCAAATCATTCCTTATCAAGCGATCAATGTC
This sequence comes from Psychrobacter sp. UBA3068, assembly GCF_002366815.1. Lineage (NCBI taxonomy): Bacteria > Pseudomonadati > Pseudomonadota > Gammaproteobacteria > Moraxellales > Moraxellaceae > Psychrobacter > Psychrobacter sp. UBA3068. The sequence continues at coordinate 10,439 of NZ_DFBY01000011.1, forward strand.
CAACAAGATAGCATCAGCAGCAATGATGGTAACCAAGCAAGTAACATTGAGCCTGAGCCTTTTATGCGCTTAGATGGCGAGCAGGTCAGCTTTGTACGCTTTGCCGATCCTGATCCGCGCTATCAAAGCAGCACTAGTGTGCAGCATGTCGAATACGTTTTTGTAGATGAGCGCTTAATACGCCGTCAATACACCAGCTTGGATGGTGGGCGTGATAGCGTCAGCTTAGACAGTGTGTTGCTAGAAGGCGTCACCGCAGGCCGTTGGCAAGCGTATTTACCAGCGCTGAGCAGCACATTCCCCAACGAAGACGGCAGTAGTGTCGGTACAAATGTAACCTCTGAACAACCAGCTGATACAGTAGACATGCATCCTGAAGTGGCTTTACTGCCAAAAGGTATTGCCGTTAGTTTTACTTATCAAGACATGCCAATTACTTGGCAGTGGGCGCTCGCGCCGCAGTCGTTACCCCAGAGCAGTCGTCAAAACGTTCCTAATAAAAACAGCAACAACAATGGCAATGATGGTAGCGAGGCAGGTAGCGTTGGTGAGGAAACCAGTAATTGAAAAGGCAGTATTGAAAATGGTTTATTGGCTCAATAATGAAGGCAATTTATGTCAATGACAGCCCATTCTCAGCGCGGGGTAGCGCTGCTCACTATCTTGCTATTAGTAGTCAGTATTACTGTGGTCGCAGGGGCGATGCTTGCCAGCCAAAAGATTGCTATTAGGCGTAGCGGCTTATTGTTTGACCAAAACCAGTTATTACAAGACATTCATGCAGGTCAGCAATTGGCCCTCACGGTGATTCGTGCTGACGATAAGCTAAATGATACCGACAGCGAGCAGGATATTTGGGCACAACCCATTCCACCTTATACCTTAGGCACGCATAGCATCAGCGTCGAGTTACGTGATGAAGCCAGTCGGTTTAATATCAACAACTTATATCAGAAGGGAGCGGTAGATACAGCCGCTTTAGCACTCTTTCAAAGACTGCTGACACAATTGAACTTAGAGCCTGACATTGCCATCGCGGTACTTGACTATCAAGACACAGACAGCGACGTGTATCAAGACGGTGGTAACGAAAGTACAGTCTACTCTCAGCAATCGAGTGCGACAGTCAATAATACGTTGCCAAATCAGCCCTTTGTTAGTGTTGATCAGCTGCAAGCGGTTCGAGGCGTCAATACTGACGTGCTAGCGACACTACGCCCTTATATCACGGCGGCTCCCTACTTTGTACCGGTTAATATTAATACAGCCAGTCCTGTTTTATTGGCTGCACTGGTAGACGGCGCTACTAGTGAGCAGATGCAAGGACTGGTCGACATGCGGACGCAGCGGGCGTTAGAGTCTATTGATGCTGTGTGGCAATTGCCAAATTTGAGCGGTTTAAACGAAGAACAACGAGCCGCATTAGCGCCACTATTAGCCGTTGATAGTCAGGCTTTTATGACGCTTATTACGGTTACTGATAATGCAACGGTCGGGCAGGAAAAATACCGTTATGCCACTGTATTGGTGAGTAAAACGGCGAATGATGCTGAAGGTAGTAGCAACGCGAATAATAACAGCTCAAATGGCAACAATGCCAATAACGCCAATAACAATGTTCCTAACAGGAACCCTAACGGTGCCAACTATAACGGCGACAGCAAAAAAACCAAGCAAATCGACGTAGTGGCACAGCGGCTATGGGCTTTTCGGCCCAGTTTTTAATCACTCTCCTAAAACGAGTGATCAATCCTTTAAAAGGGTTTCCTCACTGGACTTCCAATTGTAAGCGCCATAAAAAAGCATCTGTGCTTGGCGGGTACAGTTGTGTAGCATCGTCTGTTTATTCTCTTCAATCTCATTCAAATCGATTTCATCATCATGGTCTTCAGTATAGGTCAACTCTAACCAATCGATGATCCAAGAAAAGAACATATTTACGCCAGCCTCAGCCAACAGACGGCGGTCATAGTCATTGATGTGCGTAAACGCTGGCTGTAGCGCGAGATCTTCCGCTAAGCTGTGGGCGTGCTTTTTGACCAGCTCATTAATGGCCTTTCGCACGGCGTCTGAGCCGCCATAACGTTCACTGACTAAAAACTGCCAGTAGTAAGGCTGATCACTGACCATATACAAAAAGAGTTGGATACTCTTAGCGATTTGGCGATCAAAACTACGTTTACGGCCAATCTGTAAGCTATCGCTTAATATGGCTAAGGTGCCTCCTAGCTCTTCTACCACCAAGGCTCGTCCAAGCGACTCCATATCATCGAAATGCCGATAAAACGCAGTCGGCACAACGCCCACCTCACGTGTTACCTGTCTGAGGCTGATGGAGCTAAAAGACTGCCCTGTCATACATAAATCCAGCACAGCATTAAAAAACGCGTGCCGAGTTTGAAGTTTTTTTTGTTCGCGACTGCTCATAATATTTCAAAATTATCCGATAGGGGTTTATGATACTCATTTCAGCGCGTAAATACGACTGAAATACGCCACATATGTTAATTTATTAAACCATCGTGCCCCAGTGACCTTGTAACTCTTGCGCCAACCGATAAGCCTCATGATCATTCATGCCGGTAATAAAGTCTAAGATATTCAAAATATTGTGATAAGTATTGTCTGATAGTTCGCGGCGATGTTCGTCAAAATGTGGCTGTAGTAACTTTAGTAAGCGTTGCTGTTCAAAGGACATAGGTAATGACGTGAGTGTGGCTTGAGTGCCAGTCCAAGCGAGTGGCATAAAGGCATCTAGCAGACGGTGCAAACATTGATTGGCCATCAGCTCCATTCTTACCTTGCTTGGGTGGTTAAATATTTGCTCACGTGCTAGTTGTTTGGCTTGGTGAATGCCGTTTTGTACGCTAGTGTCACAATGGGCAAACAAGCTACCGTTCAGTTTTCCAGCGAGCATAGCATCGTTATTAGCCACGAAAGCATCAGTAACTGTATTGACCAAACGCATCATGGCACGTGCTCGCAATGACGCCAAACTTTGCCTAACGGACATGTGGGCGGGCAGCTGGATATTGCTAGGACGCTCGCCAATCAGCTCATAAAATATACTGGCCACATCCTCATAGGTTAAAATATTTAAATTGATGCCATCCTCTAAATCTATCAAAGCGTAGCAGATATCGTCTGCCGCTTCCAGCAAGTAAGCCAACGGATGACGGGCAAAGCCATCGTGTTGCTCTGAGCGCGGTAAGTGCAGGCACGCTGCCAACTCTTCTAATTGTGAGGCTTCACTATCGAAACAGCCAAATTTCTGCACGTTACTGTTGATACTATGATTACTGACATCGTTGCTGTGAGACGCTAGCCACGGGTATTTCATAAAGGCACCCAAGGTTGCACAGGTTAGCCGCATACCGCCTTTATCAGGATGGTGCTCATTGCGCGCTAATAGCCGAAACCCCTGAGCATTGCCTTCGTATGCCAGTAGATCCAACTGTTCATTAAGGGTCAGGTTTTGCAACCTAGCTTGAGGAACAGGTTGCCTAAACCAGTCGCGAATGGCGTATTCTCCGGCATGGCCAAAGGGTGGGTTGCCAATATCATGAGCGAGGCACGCTGCTTGTACAATCACCCCGACATCGGCTGGCGAGACCCCGCTGGGTAGACCGCTACCTAACGTGTCATGGAGCTTTTCTGCTGACATCATCCCTAAAGAGCGGCCAATACAAGACACTTCAAGAGAGTGGGTCAAGCGAGTATGAATACCAAGCTGATTGGTCAATGGATGGACTTGCGTTTTTTGATTGAGCTGGCGAAAGGAGTGAGAAAAGACCAGTCTGTCATAGTCTTTATGAAAGTGCGAACGCGCCGTTTCACCTGTTTTGGGTTCTTTGGATGAGCCGAGCCGTTGGGCGCTGAGTAAGTGCGACCACTGTGTGGTGGCAGATGAGAGAGATAGGTGGTTAGACATTATTATTGTGATCCCAATGATGAGCCGATAGTATTTGTTATATTGCTTCTTAGCATAGCAAAATAGTCGCGTCGGTTCATCTGTTGCCGCCGCCTGTTTTTGGTTAGGCAACGGCACTCTTTTTGAGATAAATGTTGGAGATAAGAGGGAGTCGCTTAAGCAGTCATTAAGCCGTATTAGCTGTCCGTTTTTTGACAATCGAATAGTACGGTTTCAGCATCTTTAGCCACACTGCCGTCCAGTGTTTTATTGCTCAATATCGCTCTAGTCGTGTCAGCATTCACTTGCCATCTCATCCCAGCATCATTAGTGATGCCAATATCGGTTTCATACACTGCACCAGCACGGTCGGTTTGAGGTAGCGTCATTGCTGTCAGATCGTACTCAATACCATCGATCAATAGGTGTGCGCTGGTAGCAGATTGGGCATTATTTTCGGGGTCATAATGCGCTTTAATTGTCTGTTCAGGCTGGCACGCGTAAGTGGTCATGTCTGTTGCGTCATGATTGTGCCCCTCATGATTGCCTTCATGACCGTGTTCTCCGTGACTGTGTTCACCGTGACTGTGTGCGTGTTCCTCATGACTGTGCTCATCGTGGTCTGCATGCGCGTCGTGCGTGTGTTCATCATGTGAGGCCTCAGCAGTTGAGTCAAGCGCTACAGCAGCGCTACTTGGTTTTGGCTCATCAGCTTGTTGTTGGCAGCCTGCACTTACTATGAGAAAAGACAAACAAAGCAGAGCGGTCGTGGAATGAGTGCGGGAAAGTGCTAGCATGAAAAATGGCCTTGTAAAAGCAAACGTAGAATAGGGCAAACATAAGAATTTTAAAAGTTATGTTATAATATAACATATTAGCCATAAAAAAAACCAATATAGATGGCTCTATATTGGTTTTTTACTTCAGGATACAGCGTTATTACACGTTAAATCTAAAGTGCATCACATCGCCGTCTTGTACGATATAAGTTTTGCCTTCTAGGCGTGATTTACCAGCGGCTGCCGCCCCTTTTTCACCGCCATGTTCGATAAAGTCGTCATAAGCAATCACTTCAGCACGAATGAAGCCACGCTCAAAATCCGTGTGAATCACGCCAGCTGCTTGCGGCGCTGTGGCACCAACGGCGACTGTCCAAGCGCGTACTTCTTTCACGCCTGCTGTGAAATAAGTCTGCATATCAAGTAAATCATAACCACCGCGAATCACTTGATCAAGACCGGCCTCGAGCATATCCATCTCAGCCAAAAAGTCTTTTTTATCATCTTCATCAAGCTGCGCGATTTCAGACTCGATTTGGTTGCATAGGGCGATGACGATAGAGTCTTCACCAGTCGCATAATCGCGGACCGCATCGAGGTATGGATTGTTTTCAAAGCCGTCCTCAGAGACGTTAGCAATGTACATGGTTGGCTTTAGCGTGATTAGACCATAGCTTCTAATCAGTTTTTTCTCATCGGCGTCTAAGTTAGCAGCGCGAGCAGCTTTACCTTCAGCCAGTAATGGTTCGATCTTTTTGAACACTTCCAGCATGGCCTGTGCGTCTTTATCGCCGCCTTTGGCTTTTTTGGTCAAGTTAAAGACAGCGCGCTCAACGGCTTCTAAGTCAGCGAGTGCCAGCTCAGTGTTGATGGTTTCGATATCATCAATAGGACTGACGCGGCCATCGACGTGTACCACGTTGTCATCATCAAAGCAGCGTACCACGTGGGCAATCGCATCGGTCTCACGGATATTGGCCAAGAACTGGTTGCCCATACCTTCGCCTTTTGATGCGCCTGCAACCAAACCTGCGATGTCAACGAATTCCATCGTCGTTGGAAGTACGCGCTCAGGATTGACGATATCAGCCAACTTCTTTAGACGTGGGTCAGGTACTGGTACGATACCCGTATTGGGATCTTTGGTACAAAATGGAAAGTTTTCAGCGGCAATTCCCGCTTTGGTCAAAGCATTAAACAAGGTGGATTTACCCACGTTTGGTAGGCCGACGATGCCGCAATTAAAACCCATAGTGTTCTCTCAATGTATTAATAAAATCAGTTGGTATTCAGACAGTATAAGACCTGACACTTAGTCAGTATAAAACGCAGTCAAATAGTAAATCAAAATTGGGCGTATTGTAGCAAATTTAACCCAATATGGGTGAGGTTGTTGCGTTAGAAGTTTGGATTTCCAATACTCAGTAGCAGTGAGGTTTAGTATGCTCATAAAAAGTTATTGGGTCTCAAAACGGCTTCTGCTATCAGCGTGTGTTGTCTGATAGAGTGTCTCTTGTTACTCATTCTCAAACCTCAATAATTCATCAAATTGGTTAGAAAATGAATGCTCAACCCTCTGTTTATTCCTTTTGAAAATACCTAGTTTGAAAATTCATAGCCAAAAGTTTTTAATAGTAAAAATATTTATTAGATAAGGGTTTAATATTTAGCCCAATACGTTACTATTACCACCTTATCTGTTAGACCCTCATATTTGACACTCTGTATTAATACCATAAGAAAAGGACAGGTTATGCGCTATGAAGTTATCGTTATCGGTGCAGGTATGGTTGGCACCTCAATTGCGTGGCATCTACAAAAAAACCACTCAAAAGTGTTACTGTTAGATAAGAAGTTGCCCGGGTCGGAGACCTCATATGGCAATGCAGGATTGATTCAGCGCGAAGCCATTCATACGCATCCTTTTCCTCGTCAGCTGACTGAAATGATCAGAGTGTTGCCAAACCAAGGCACTGATATCCGCTATCGCATACCGGCAATTTTGCGTTATCACCAAGCGCTGCTCCAGTACTGGAAGTACTCTACACCCGCGTCAGTCAAAAAAATCGAATCTGAGTGGCAGACGCTGATCGCGCATTGTACCAGTGAGCACCAAACCATGATTAGCGCCTCTGGTGCTGATGAGCTAATTACTCGTGATGGCTGGTTACAACTGCATCGCTCAGAAGAGACGTTTAAAGAGGCTCAAGCGTCAGCCATTGATGCTCGTAATCAAGGGGTTGAACATAACGTATTAAATATTGCAGCGCTAAAAGCAATGGAGCCGAGCGCCAATTTTGAGGGCTTTGTTGGTGCAATCCATTGGTTGAACTCATGGCAAGTATCAAACCCAAGCTCGCTTGTAAAAGCCTATGCAAAGAACTTTCAAGACATGCAGGGCACCATTAAAGAAAGCGATGTAAAAGAAATCGTCCAAGATAGCGAAGGCTGGAAAATAATCACTGATAACGAGACTTATTATAGCGATAAGTTGGTCATCGCAGCAGGCCCGTGGTCCAATGATTTGATCAAACCGCTTGGCTATAATTTGCCACTGTTCCCAATGCGTGGCTATCATCAGCACTTTAAAGTGACGGATAAAAATACGATCAAGCACAGTATGTTTGATATGGACAAAGGCTTCGTCATGGGCCCGATGCAGCAGGGCATCCGTATCACGACGGGTGCTGAAATGACCACGATGGACGCACCGAAAAACTTCGGGCAACTAAAAACCGTCTTAAAATTTGCGAGAAAGATCTTGCCGTTAGAAGACGCAGTAGAAAGTGAAGCGTGGGCAGGATCGCGTCCTTGTATGCCGGACATGAAACCCGTGATTGGCCCTGCTGATAAGCATGACAAATTATGGTTTGCCTTTGGTCACAGCCATCAAGGCTTTACGTTGGGGCCAATGACAGGTCGTCTGGTTGAAGAAATGATTCATGATAAGCCTGCATTGGTCGATCTTGCCCCGTTTAGCGCCCAGCGTTTTTCTAACTAAAAGCAATTTGACTGGCTAAGTATAGATTTAAATTCATAAATGAAAGGGATATGACATGATAAAGAAGCTACATAGCAATCAACGTATGAGTAAAACTGTAATTCACAACCAGACTATTTATTTATGTGGTCAGGTAGGTAATGCAGAAGACGATATCAAAGCGCAAACATTGACTTGTTTGGAAAAGATCCAAACGTTGCTAGAAGAAGTGGGTAGCGACAAATCCAAGCTGTTGTCAGTGACAGTTTGGATAAAAAATATGGCAGACTTTGCGGCTATGAATGAAGTCTATGATAAATGGTTTGAAGGCGTGCAGCCACCAGCGCGTGCGTGCGGCGAGTCTGCATTGGCACGTCCTGAGTTATTGGTTGAGATGATCGCCATCGCTGCTGAATAATAGACCCATTTTAATGCCTGTATAAAGTAAAAAAGGACATGATAAAGATATCGTGTCCTTTTTTACGCTTGGCTTAGTAGGCGCCTTCGCTGTAGATAAGCTCGTAGCTGTGGCTATATATCTCAACGATATTGCCGAACGGGTCTTCCATATAAATCATACGATACGGTTTTTCACCAGGATAGTAGTAGCGTGGTTTTTCCATACGTTTTTTGCCACCTGCTGCCACTATACGCTCAGCGAGCGCTTCAACATTTGGATCTTGCACACAGAAGTGAAAGATGCCTGTTTTCCAGTATTCAAAGTTGTTCTCAGGGTTTTCTTGATTTTTGAATTCAAAAATCTCCACACCGATACGGTCACCAGTAGAGAGGTGAGCGATACGGAAACTGCCCCAACCTGAACCGAATACTTCAGTACACATCTCACCAATCGGGCTGTCATCTTCAACAATCTCAGTTGGCTCCATGATGGTGTACCAACCCATCACGTCAGTATAAAATTTTACGGCGGCCTCCAAGTCAGGGACTGAAAGACCGATGTGCGAAAAGCTTCTTGGATAAACGTTGTTCATTGCTTGTGCTCCTATTGGCTGTACGCTTATTTAAGGTGAGATCAGTGTACAAACGCACAGTCATTATGTAAAATTATCAAATATTATATAAATAAGTATAAATTTTAATGATAAATATCACATGGTTACGCACTTTTTGTACGCTCGTTGACGTTGGGCACTTTACTCGTACAGCTGGACGTCTATACATGACACAGTCTGGCGTGAGCCAGCACGTGCGTAAACTAGAGGAGCAGTTGGATACAGAACTACTGATTCGTCAAGGCAAGCTGTTTTCATTGACCAACGCAGGTGAGCAGCTCTATCGGGAAGGGGGTGAGATACTGCAGCGCTTATCAAATCTGCAGCAGCGTATCGGCGAGGATCCCCCTTATGCAGGGCTCGTGCGCTTAATGTCGCCTGGTAGTGTGGGGCTCAAGCTATTTCCGCAGCTTTTGACGTTACAGCAGCAGCATCCAAAGCTAGTGATTGATTATCGCTTTGCCCCAAATTCTGATATAGAGCGAGCGCTGGCCAATCATGAGATTGATCTTGGTTTTATGACAAATGTCTCAGATGATGAGACGGTTAGTTGCAAGCCTATGGCGCAAGAAGCATTGATACTGGTGACACCTGCCACTACGTTAGAGCCAAGCTGGGAGAAGCTCACAGAGCTTGGTTTTATTGATCATCCAGACGGTGCCCATCATGCGGGTATGTTATTGACTGCCAATTATGATGAATTTCAGCATATCAATGACTTTGACAAAAAAGGCTTTTCTAATCAGATTGGTTTGATTTTAGAGCCAGTTGGTAGGGGCATAGGCTTTACCGTCTTGCCAGCACATGCTGTGGCGGCTTATCAAAAACCTGAGCTGATCAAAAGCCATCATTTGCCAGTTGCCGTGAGCGAGACGCTATACCTTGCGGTCAGACGACAGCATGCACTCTCTAACAGAATGCACACGGTCATTGATGAAGTAAAAAAATGGCTATAGCAGTGTTGAAGTAAAGGTTCAATGTAAGGTTCAATGTAGAGCTATCAACGGTATGCAATGGCTCTACATTTGATAGACTACTATTATTTCAAGTTTTGCCCAAGTTTGATACTTGCGGCGATGTTAACAGCAGTCGTCTCTATATTGTGATAAGCCGTGCGGAGCACATTATCAATCGAGTCGATCTTTTGGATACTCGGCATAATGACATCGAATTGATTGGTCTGAGTAGGTTTTAGTCCATCCACGCTACCGCAAATCGCAATAACTGGCGTATGAGTGGCTTTGGCGAGCTGACTGATGCCGCCCGCCACTTTGCCCATTGCGGTTTGCACATCAAGCTTACCTTCGCCTGTGATCACCAGGTCCGCATCAGCAATATGCTCTGATAAGCTGGCAACCTCGGCGACCGTATCAAAACCTGATTTCAACTGGGCATTGCAAAAGCTCATCAAGGCATAGCCAAGGCCACCTGCTGCTCCAGCCCCCGCTACTTCCTGACATTCTGGATAGCCATGCTGAGCACATGTGGCGGCAAAGTGGCTTAACGCCTTGTCTAAGTCAGCGACTTGTTGTGGACAAGCGCCCTTTTGAGGACCAAATACTGCGCTCGCCCCTAGAAGGCCACACAGTGGATTGGTCACATCACAAGCCACTTCAAACACGGTCTCTCGCACCTTTGTATGAAGGTTTGTACTATCTAATCGGTGTAAGCTGGCAAGCGCGCCGCCGCCGTGGGTGAGTAGGCTGTCATTCACATCGTGGAACGTCATACCTAACGCCATTAGCATGCCTAGACCAGCATCATTGGTTGCGCTACCGCCCAGACCGATGATGATGCGTTTGACCCCTTCACCTAAAGCATCTGCAATAAGCTCACCCACACCATAACTGCTAGCAACGACAGGATTACGCTCTGCCTCTGTTAACAGATGTAAGCCGCAGGCTTGGGCGATTTCAATGACCGCCGTGGCATCGGGTAACAGCAAGTATTTTGCGGTAATTGGTCTCATTAAGGGATCGTGAACGCTCACTTCTTTCCAGCGTCCACCCAACACATAAGACAAAACCGCAGAAGTACCTTCGCCGCCATCCGCCATGGGTAATAACGTATAGTCAGCGTTTGGAAACACCTGACTAAATCCAGACTGGATAGCATGGCACACATCTAATGCCTCTAAGCTTTCTTTAAACGAGTCGGGAGCGATTAAAATTTTCATGAAATTCTCTTTGAATATTGCCGCTAATACGTTAAATAAATACCAAGGTTAATAACCAGATAAACATGATACTGGTCACGCCTTGAATACCAGTAGCCATTGAATGGGCTTTGTAAGCCTGTGCCACACTCATGCGACTAAACTGGCTAACAATCCAAAAAAAGCTGTCATTGGCGTGAGAGATCGTCATTGCGCCCGCACCAATGGCCATGACACAAAACACGCGGCCAAGCTCACTGTCGAGACCAATTTGATCCAATAGTGGGGCAACCATGGCCGAGGTAGTAACCAAAGCGACTGTGGTCGAGCCTTGCGCGGTTTTTAAAGCGGCTGAGACAATAAACGGCATAAAAATACCCAGTCCTAATGCCGATAGAGTCGTGCCCAAATAATCCCCAATCGGAGTGACTTTTAGCATGGCACCAAACGCCCCACCAGCACCAGTAATCAATAGGATGGGAGCGGCTACCACCAAACCTTGTGAGATACTGTCACTAATCTGCTGCGTTTTTTGATCCGTATTAATGAGTAAAAACGACAGAAATAAACCAATAAGCAGCGCGGTGAGAGGGTTGCCAATAAACACCAAGATGTCTGTCACTATACCGCTGCCGAATGGCGTGCTTGGAAAGTTAGCAACAGAAGATAGGCAGATTAAGACGATCGGTACGATAATGGGTAAAAACGCCATCGTTGCTGACGGCATGTGGCTATAGTCATCGCGGGTTTTCATGTTTTCAGGTAAAGTCGCGGCTGGCGCGTCCATCGCATCTATATTGTCGGGAGTGGCATTCAAGAAGCGGTTCGACCACCACCAGCCTGCCAACACTGCCACAGCCGTCACCACCACACCCACCATGATGACCAAGCCTAAATTTGACTCTAGTCCCAAGTTCCCTGCTGCTGCAATCGGTCCTGGGGTCGGTGGTACAAAGGTATGAGTGGCATACAAACCCGTTGCTAAGGCAATACTCATCGCCACACTAGACACGCGTAAACGCTCGGCCAAAGACTCTTTTAAAGAGTTTAAAATGATGTAGCCAGAGTCACAGAACACAGGTACTGACACCACGGCACCAACAATGGACATGGTCAAAGTAGGGAAGCGTGGTCCCAATACTTTGATGACCGTTTCTGCCATCACAATGGCGGCACCTGTTTTTTCAAGAATCAAACCGATAATAGTACCAAATACAATCACCAAACCAATGTAACCTAAGATACCACCAAAGCCATCAGAGATCGTTTTAGCGACAGTGTTAAGAGGTACTTGGTAAAATAAGGCCACCAAAAAGGCTGATAATATCAATACTAAAAAAGGATGCCACTTTAACTTTGCTGTGGCGAAAATAATAAAAAGAATGGTCAGCACAAGCCAAAATACGATCATTACTGTCTCTATATAATTGATATCTTAGTGAATTATTCATGCCATTATTACTTAGCTTAGCATCAATAATGATAGGGAATTTTAAAGGGGCATATTCTATCGTAAATACGCGCTGCTAGGAAACCTATTCGGCCCAGATATGACTTTATTAATGGCAAAAACCACACACTCTGCTAGTATGTGGTTTTGTTTTACATGTACCAACATCAGGATGCTACCCTTTGATCACATTTACTGCGCCCACTATCGCCACTATAGAGAATAACGAACGACGTCAACAGCTCCAGCAAATTCTAGACCTAAAAACCAAACCACTTGGTGCCCTTGGACGGTTAGAGGCGCTGGCATTGCAATTGGGGATGATTCAAGGTACCACCAAGCCGCATATTGAGCAGCCACAGATTCGGGTGTTTGCCGCTGATCATGGCTTAACCAAACATGGCACCTCCGCGTATCCGAGTGCGGTGACCGCGCAAATGGTTGAAAACTTTTTGCAAGGTGGGGCGGCGATCAATGTATTGGCGCGCCAACACCAGATTGAGCTAAAAGTAGTCGATGCTGGCGTAGATACGGATTTTGCCCCCCACGCGCAGCTACTGGATTGTAAAGTACGTCATGGGAGTCGCGATGCGCTAACAGAGCCTGCCATGACAGAGGGTGAATGCTTGGCGGCGTTAGAAAACGGTATGAAAGTGGCTAAGGAGGCCCCTGGTAACTTGTTGATCGTTGGAGAGATGGGTATTGGCAACACCTCAGCGGCCAGTTTGTTGTTGGCAAGGTTGGGTGATGTGCCTATTACTGATTGTATTGGTCGTGGCACGGGTCTTGATGATGCAGGGTTGCAGCACAAGCACGATATTTTAACGCAGGTATTGGCGCGTCATAGTGAGGCAACAGCACCGTTAGCGGCGCTCGCAGCACTAGGCGGGCTTGAGGTTGCTATGATGACAGGTGCGCTAATTCAAGCCGCCAGCGAGCGTCGTATTCTCTTAATGGATGGATTTATTGCCAGTGTGGCTTTGTTAGTCGCTGAGCGCTTAGCACCAGGAGTGGCGCAGTACGCTGTGTTTGCTCATCACTCGGTCGAGCCGGGGCATGCACACTTATTAACGTTGTTAAACGCTAAGCCATTGTTGGAGATGGGCCTGCGTTTAGGCGAAGGGAGCGGGGCGGCGCTAGCGTATCCGCTCTTGCAGTCTGCTTGTGCCATTATTAATGACATGGCAAGTTTTAGTGATGCTGGTGTTAGCGGACAAAACCACTGATGTCACAGTCGCTAAATCAACCAAAACCGTCAAAGAACGCACCACCGCGCCCAACGGTTGGACAGCTCATAAAATATGAATGGCGTCTGCTGCTGGTTGCCATGCAGTTTTTAACGCGCCTGCCCGTTCCCTCATTTTCCAGCTATGATCCGCAGTGGTTGCATCAGAGCAGTCGTCATTTTCCAGCAGTCGGTTTGCTGATTGGCTTACTTTGTGCTGGCGTGTTTTGGCTTGGCAGTGTTTTATTTACGCCGTTAGTAGCTGCGGTGATTAGTACAGTGTTTGGTATTAGGCTTACTGGTGCTTTTCATGAAGACGGTTTGGCCGATAGTTGTGATGGTTTGGGCGGTGGTTTGACTCGTGAGCGTACGTTAACGATTATGAAAGACTCACGCTTGGGAACGTATGGTGTTTTAGGTCTAGTGTCAGCGCTGCTACTCAAAGTGACCTTGTTGGCCTCCATGCCACCATCGGTGGCTATTGTTGCCCTTATCATTGGCCACACTGCATCACGTTTACTATGTATTAGTCTGCTCGCTTTACTGCCTTATGGCGGGGAGATCGAACATGCCAAAGCCAAACCCATGGCGCAGCAGTTGACGCCATTACAAGGACTATTAAGCAGTGGTTGGCTGCTGTTAGCCGGCGTACTAGTAACGCTCATTTTTCCTTATACGGTACAGCAGATTGGTGTGGGTCAATGGCTGTTGGCGCTATTACTTGCCCTAATAGCCACAGATTACATGCGGCGCTTATTACGTAGGCGACTCGATGGTTATACGGGTGATGGGCTGGGTGCCACGCAGCAGCTGAGCGAAGTGGCGATCTATGTAGGTCTGGCGGCATCGCTACCGTTTATCTAATATTTAAACATCAAAAAGGTAACACTCTCTTAATGGTTCTCTACATTTGGCGCCACCCTAAACCGCGTACCGCGCAGGGCAGGTGCATTGGGCAGACAGACATAGCGGTAGATAAACGCAAACTAAAACGCCTTGCTAATAAAATCGAGCGCTTTGTACGTTTGCATCAATTGCCTAGAGTGATTTGGGTCAGTCCTTTGCAGCGCTCACTCAAGGTTGGTCAGATATTGGCGCAACGTGGATTTCAATATCAAGTCGCCCCTGAACTCGCTGAGATCAATTTTGGCGTATGGGACGGTTGTCTGTGGGAACAGATTACTCAGCAAGAAATTGACGACTGGTGTAATGACTTTGCGCACTTTGCTTGTGATAAGGGTGAAAGCTTACACCAGCTCTTTGATCGTGTTGAAGGCTGGATGAGTGCTAGAGTGATCGAAAACAATGGCAAAAGGAACAACAAACCTACCTTAGTTGTCGGTCATGCGGGCTGGATCACTGCTGCTAAAATGATTGCTGACGGGCAAAATGTGCCGACGAGAGCCAGTGAGTGGCCACGTTCGGTAAAGTATCAAGAGCGCAGTCGTCTAGACTACTAATCGTCTACTAAGCAAAAAAAATGGCCATGTGTCATGACCATTCGTATTTTGAGTATAAGCATGTGGTGACTTCTTTGACTGCTAGGCTATCTTATCAAACCATGCTTTATTGTCTTTTGCTGACATCGAGTCAAAGCTTACGTAGATCCCTTTTTCATCGAGTGTGGCATACCAGTGATCATCGTTACTACCGGTAAGTAGCTGAAAATACTTGTTATTTACAATTCTACCAACGGTATAGACCTCGCCTTCTGAGTAAAAGTCATTACCTCGTATACATAACAACTTATCATTGGTATTGATCATATTATCGCGCTCTATTAGTAAATAAGATACAGACAGGATACCAATTCAACTGAGAATAATAAAGATGATTTTTTAGGGAGTATCTTGTTGTTTAGTAACAGCTTTTAAGTTGTTTATTACCGTCCGTTACCGCGCTACCTAGTTTTAAAATAAGGGATAAAAAGTGGGTGCAAGCATTCGTGTTTAACGTATCAAGAGTCACAAAATAGTGGCGTAAGATAAAGTCATGATGTTGGTATACAGCCGTAAGTAGACTGACACAAAAAAAAGCCAACAACTCAAGGTTGTTGGCTTTTTTACAGACTGAATCTAACTATTTCAAAAATTACTCTTCAGAGTAGTCTTCATCAGCAGATTCTTCATCTAGATCTTCGTTATTATTGTCTTCAGACAAAATAGTAACTAAGATGCTAGCAGTAACGTCATGATGTAGCTGAATATCAACATTATATTCGCCAATTTGACGTAGTGTGCCTTCAGGAAGCTTGATTTCAGCACGGTCAACTTCTAGACCTGAGTTAGTCAATGCTTCAGCGATATCGCGAGTACCGATAGAGCCGAATAGCTTGCCTTCGTCACCTGATTTAGCACGCATGATGACATTAACGTCAGTTAAAGCATCAGCACGCTCTTGAGCAACAGCTACTTCTTTTGCTTCTTCAGCTTCAAGCTCAGCACGACGTGCTTCGAACTTTTCAATGTTAGCTTTGGTCGCAGGTAGCGCTTTGCCCTGAGGGATAAGAAAGTTACGTCCGTAACCTGGTTTTACATCGACAGTTTCACCGAGTTTACCAAGGTTGACGATACGCTGTAACAAAATAATTTGCATGAGTCATTCCTAGTTAGCGGTTAACCTTGATGGTTATCAGTGTATGGAAGTAGCGATAAGTAACGAGCTTGCTTGATAGCAGTCGCTAGTTGACGCTGATATTTAGTAGAGGTACCGGTAATACGGCTAGGTACGATTTTACCATTATCACTGATGTACTGTTTTAGCAATTCAACATCTTTATAATCGATGTGAGTGATGCCTTCAGCAGTGAAACGGCAGAATTTGCGACGGCGATAGAAACGTGCCATGAGTATTCTCCTTTAATTAGTCTTCACTGTTGTCGTTGTCGTCATTATCGTTTTCACGATTGTCTGGACGACGAGTAGTTGCTTTGCGTGCGCGTTTTTCATCGGCATTCTTGGCTAACTGCGACTCTTCAGTGACAGCTTCGTCACGGCGCATAACTAGACTACGAATGATCGCGTCGTTATAACGGAATAATTCTTCAAGTTCAGCCAAAGTCTCGCCGTCAGTTTCAATATTGAAAAGAACGTAATGAGCTTTGTGAATCTTGTTGATAGGGTAAGCCAGTTGACGACGGCCCCAATCTTCTAGACGATGGATAACACCGTTGTTGTCTTGAACTAACTTGATGTAGCGCTCAACCATGCCGACCACTTGGTCGCTTTGGTCTGGGTGTACAAGTAACACCAGTTCGTAATGTCGCATTATGACTCCTTACGGATTAGTAGCTATTAACCCTATGTTAATAGCAAGGAGATTTATAAGGTAAACCTAATGTCCAGTAAATATAAAAAATACAGGAGAGGATAAGCTTAGTTTATAAAGCGCCGTATTATAACAGTACTTAGTGATTAACACAAAGGTTAATCACTAAGGCGCCCATAATAAAATATGCCAACACCCCATTGTTTATTACCAACAAAAAAGCAACGATGAGACGCTGCTTTTTTATGCAAGAACTCAGGCATGTGATTAAGAACCAAACTAACCATCAGGATGAAAATCGATTATTTAATCTTGGGTTCTTTGACCAATTGACTGCTGTCTGCCTTTACCACTAAGGTTTTAGCCAATTTGTCATGCCAACCAATATTTTTGGCGCTTTTAGAGGCCATATAATAGTGAACCGCAATAATGACAAAACCTAAGAAGCTAGTAAAAGAGAACAATAAATTGTAAATAATAAACAGCAGTAACGTTCGTACACCGATAAGTTTGGTAAATGATGGCAGACGATGCGTGGTTTGATCCACGACGCGGATACCCGTCAGCAGCTTACCGAGTGACTGACCACGCATGGTGATAAAGACCAACTGCAACGCAAATAAACCAAAGACCATGACTTGCGACATCATCAGTGTGCTGCTAGGAAGGCTTTCCATCAGCGTCATTGAATACTGATAAGCGGCGTCCATATCTTGGATATTTTGAAATTTACTATAATCCACATCCATGTTGGTCAAAGCCATCACTAGTGGAAAAATGGCCAATAGATACAGTAAGCCATTAATGGCAGTAGCGAGCACCCGCGACATGATAGGCGCAAGTACGACGTTTCCAATGACCTTGTCTTTATCCGTAGCGGTTTTTTTGATACTAGATTTATTTAAGGACACGTTGTTATGCGGTGTTTGCTGACGGTTGCTTGTCATGTCAGCTTTCACTTTTTTACTTGTGTCTTTTGGCCGCTCAGGCTTGCCATACAATCTATCTAACGATACTGACTTGCCATCTTGATCACTACTGGCTTTATCTTCAGGAAAGATCGTGACGTTATTAATAATAGAGTCATTAACATCCGAACTGCCAATATTGGTCGGTCTATAAACCGTTTGATTATTGGTTAAGGTGCCAACGCGCTGCCATTGATCTAAGCCTTCGTGCCACATCAAATCATCTAGTAATACTTCACCAGACGCCAACATGATATTAAGTTGCTCCAAATCGTATGGACCAGCTTGTACGTTATTTCGAGCAAGGAAAATCTGCATAATTGCCTGCATAGTTAGTCATATCTTAAGTCACTATATATGATACCTAGTATTAGGGTCTATTTAATATTTTTCAAATAGACCCTAATAATTGTTTCTTTAATGACTGTGTGAATTACTGCTGTGACTGAACGTGATGGCTTATTTCGTTTCTTCACCAGCTAAGAAGAACCATGTGTCTAACACTGAATCAGGGTTCAATGACACAGAGCTGATACCTTGCTCCATGAGCCAAAAAGCAAGATCTGGATGGTCCGATGGTCCTTGGCCACAGATACCCACGTATTTGTTTTGCTTACGGCAGGCATCGATCGCCATAGTGAGCAGTTTCTTAACAGCAGGGTCACGCTCATCAAATAGATGTGAGACGATGCCTGAGTCACGATCAAGACCAAGGGTAAGCTGAGTCAAGTCGTTAGAGCCGATTGAGAAACCATCGAAGTGTTCTAGGAATTCTTCGGCTAGTAGGGCGTTGGTCGGTAGTTCACACATCATGATGACACGTAGACCGTTCTCACCACGTTTTAGACCATTCTTTGCCAGTAACTCGATGACCTCAGCGGCTTCGCCAACCGTACGTACGAATGGAATCATAATCTCGACGTTGGTCAAGCCCATCTCGTCACGTACACGTTTCAGCGCTTTACATTCAAGCTCAAAGCAGTCACGGAAGTTATCAGATACATAACGGCTAGCACCGCGGAAACCAAGCATTGGGTTTTCTTCTGATGGCTCGTACAACTTACCGCCAAGCAGGTTAGCGTATTCGTTTGATTTAAAATCTGACATACGTACGATAACGGGCTGATCCATAAAGGCAACGGCTAGGGTTGAGATGCCTTCGACCAATTTATCAACATAAAAGTCAACCGGTGAGGCATAGCCTGCGATACGCTCTTGAATGGCTTGCGAGATTTCACGTGGCAAGCTGTTCATGTTGAGCAACGCTTTTGGATGGACACCAATCATACGGTTGATGATGAACTCAAGACGCGCAAGACCAATACCTTCGTTTGGCATTTGCGTGAAAGAGAACGCGCGATCTGGGTTACCAACGTTCATCATGACTTTGAAGGCAAGCTCTGGCATAGACTCGACAGAGTTGGTCTGTACTTCAAAATCAATCAGACTCTCGTAAATAAAGCCAGTATCACCTTCGGCACAAGAGGCAGTCACTTCTTGACCATCAACCAAAAGCTCAGTGGCGTTACCACAACCCACGATGGCTGGCACACCTAGCTCACGTGCGATAATGGCAGCATGACAGGTACGGCCGCCGCGGTTGGTAATGATAGCAGAGGCACGCTTCATGACAGGCTCCCAATCAGGATCAGTCATGTCTGATACCAAGATGTCGCCTTCTTGCACTTTATCCATCTCGTTTAGGTTGCTTACGATACGGACTTTACCTGAACCGATGCGTTGACCGATTGAGCGACCTTCACACAATACTTTTGCGCCAGTCGTATCGATGACATAACGTTCCATGACATTGCTGTCTTGACGGCTTTTAACAGTCTCAGGACGTGCTTGCACGATAAAGATTTCGTTAGTATCGCCATCTTTTGCCCACTCGATATCCATCGCTTGGCCATAATGCTTTTCGATCGTTACGGCCTGTTTGGCAAGAGAGGTTAGCTCTTCAGTAGACAAAGAGAACTGCATACGGTCTTGTTTTTCAACATCAACGGTTTTAACGGATTTTGCCGTGCTACCTTCGTCACCATAGACCATTTTCTTATGCTTGCTACCTAGGTTACGGCGAATAACGGCAGGCTTACCATTGGCTAGTAATTGTTTTGAGATATAGAACTCATCTGGGTTTACTGCACCCTGAACCACCATTTCACCCAAACCGTAGCTTGAGGTAATGAAGACCACTTGATCAAAGCCGCTTTCGGTATCGAGCGTGAACATCACGCCCGCAGCGCCAGTCTCTGAGCGTACCATACGCTGTACGGCTGCAGATAGCGCAACACCTTCGTGCTCAAAACCTTTATGGACACGGTAAGAGATGGCACGGTCGTTGTATAGTGATGCAAACACTTCTTTAATAGCAATCAGAACGTTATCAATACCGCGAATGTTTAAAAAGGTCTCTTGTTGACCGGCAAATGACGCATCTGGCAAATCTTCGGCAGTGGCAGAAGAGCGTACCGCAACCGCGATGTCTTCGCCGCCACTCATGGTTTCAAATGATTGACGCACTTCTTGCTCAAGATCTTTAGGCAGCTCTTGTTCAATAATCCAAGTACGGATTTTTTTACCAGTGGCAGCAAGCTTATTGACATCATTCACATCCAACGTTTTTAGCTCGCTATTGATTTTGTCCAGCAAGCCGGTTTCTGTTAAAAAACGGTTGAATGCATTTGAAGTGGTGGCAAAACCGCCTGGCACACTCACGCCTAAATCAGAAAGATGACTGATCATCTCGCCAAGTGAGGCATTCTTACCACCGACCATATCAATGTCGTCTTTTCCTAGCTGATCAAGATTGATTACAAGTGCTGTAGATTGCGCTGCCATGATAACTCCAGAAAATAAGGTTATTTAGTAAAGATTATAACGGTAAATTATACCGCTATATTAGGACAATTTCGAGGGGTTGAACCAAAAAACTTGTTAAAAAGATACAAATTGTCGAGTTTGCTACACACATTCATAGAAGTCGCGGTTATTATTAATTTTCAGAGGTGAATAAAGAGGCCTTACACAAGGTCAATATATGCCCGTACGACTTCACGGTTTTAAGAAATGGGCTTATAAACAAGTAAATTTAACGGCATAAAAGCGGGCTTAATATGTTCTGTGATGTGTATCTTGCCACACATTAGGCAAGTTTAACCAAGGTGACCCCTGAAACGTTACGATAAGTACAATCAATTAAGAGGAGCAGACTAAAAACAGTCTGGGTTTCTATATGAGTTTCTACATGAGCTTCTATGTGGATTTCTAGGTGTACACCTGTAACATTGATTTCTATTAGGCCGCTATTATGCGTATAATGTATGGCATAAATAGTAGAGACTGGTTCTGATATAAGTAGTCAATATCAGTGCTGATCTAAAGCGTCCCGTCAGACCACGCAACATCAGTTAAAAATAGGTGAGAGACACAAGCGCAATGAAGGTCACTATTGTGTTTTTAATCGAGGTGCCACAGTTATGTATTCAAGCAATCCAGCGGAACAAGTGAATCCCACTATTCAAAACCGCCATGCGCTCAACTTAGACAGCTCCCAAGCTGTTAGAACGGCGTTTTTTATCTCGGATGGTACAGCGATTACCGCTGAAACGCTTGGCCGTGCTATTTTGAGTCAGTTTGCCTCGGTCCCTTTTGAGACCCGAGTATTGCCATATGTGGATAGTTTGGAACGGGCAGAAGATGCGGTCGAGCAGATCAATATGGCCTATCAACGAGACGGTTTGTTGCCCTTGGTGTTTGATACGATTGTGAGCCCTGAGATTCGTGAAAAGATCAACTCTGCCCAAAGCTGTAATTTAGACATGTATGAAGGCTTGATTGGGCGCGTTGCTGAAGAGACTGGCGTGGAGCCAGATGGACATTCAGGTCATGCACACGATGATGTTGACTCTGAGACATATAAAGAACGTATCGATGCGGTTCATTTTGCTTTAGACAATGACGATGGGGCACGGACTCGCCATTATAACGCAGCAGACATTATTCTGATTGGGGTATCGCGTTCGGGTAAAACACCGACGTCATTATACTTAGCATTACAATTTGGTATTCGCGCCGCCAATTATCCTCTGACTGAAGATGATTTGTATGACAATCAGCTACCAAAAGCGTTACGTGAGCACAAGGACAAGCTGTTTGGTCTATTAATTGACACAGATCGCTTGGTAAAAATTCGTCAGGAACGCCGCGCGGGCAGTCGATATTCTAGCTATCAGCAATGTCAGCAAGAGCAGCGTGCGATACAGGGGATTTATATCACTCATGGCATCCCAAGCTTAGATGTGTCTGAGATGTCTGTTGAAGAAATTGCCACGCGTATCCTACAGATGACCGGACTTAAGCGCCGAATCGGTTGATGAGATACTGTCTTATATATAGTGGTTGCTGTCATCAACATTGTAAAAATTTCCTACACTCACGATGTATGGTAAGCAAACCTTTGCTAGCCAGCTTAAATTTGAAAAATATCAACTCTTACATACACACCTTAAATAGAACCAATAAATAAAGAGGACACCATGGTAAGTAAAAGTGCAAGTGACGAGACCAATGATACGGGTAAAGACGTTCATACCGAAGTATCAAATAAATCAAGCGGACACGTGCCAAGCCCTGAACATACCGAAGGTAAAAACAAAAAGCAAAAAATAGAGCAAACCCACGAGCAGGTCACTGATGATGTCATGCATCATCCTGACCTTGTTAATCCGCTCGATGACACGCGAATTGATATCAAATCCGGTTTTACTAAAGACTCTCGCCGTCTAAAAAGTGACAATCACGAGTATGAATACGATGCCGTTGTTTTAGGGGCAGGTCCAGCTGGTGAAGCGGCGGCCATGAAGCTGACCAAATCTGGCAAAAGAGTCGTCGTGGTCGATCCGCGTGACCAAGTAGGCGGTAATTCAACTCATGTCGGTACCATTCCCAGTAAGGCATTACGCCAATCCGTATTTAACTTGATTAACTTTCGCCGTGATCCTATGTTTACCAAGGCGATGGAATATAAGCAAGTGCCGCTAAATGAAGTGTTGGCTAAGGCGCGTCAAGTGATCCGTCGTCAAGTCAGTACGCATACACGATTCTATGAGCGCAATCGTATTGAAGTCATTCAAGGGTGGGCGAGCTTTGTCGACGCCCACACGCTGCGTATTGAAGTGGATGACAATGTTTATGAAACCATCACTTTTAATAAAGCGATTATCACCGTCGGTAGCCGTCCTTATCGTCCTGATATTCTAGATTTTAACCATCCACGCGTTTTTGACTCTGACAAGATCTTGCAAATGGATTATGTGGTTAAAAAAATCATCATTTATGGTGCCGGTGTCATTGGTTGCGAGTATGCCTCTATTTTTACCGGTCTTGGCTATAAAGTTGACTTAATCAATAACCAAGATCAGCTACTCAACTACTTAGACAGTGAAATTAGTGATGCTATCGCGCATGACTTTAGACAGTTTGGTGTGCTTATCCGGAGTAACGAAGAGATTGATTATCTGGAGACTCATGATGATTATGTGGTCTTACATCTCAAGAGTGGCAAAAGAATCAAGTCTGATGCCATTCTCTGGTCAAATGGTCGCTCAGGTAATACGGAAGGTTTAAACTTAGAAGCCATTGGTCTCAAAGCAAACAGTCGTGGTCAATTAAAAGTGGATGACACGTATCGTACTGAGATCGAAAATATTTATGCGGCTGGGGATGTCATTGGTTGGCCATCGCTTGCGTCTGCTGCTTATGACCAAGGGCGCTGTGCCGCTGCCTTTATGGTGGGTGACAGTGATGCTGAGCCAGTATCTAGTGTACCGACGGGTATTTATACGATTCCTGAAATCTCATGTATCGGTAAAACAGAGCAAGAGCTGACGGATGAAAAAGTCCCCTATGAAGTGGGTCAAGCGTTCTTTAAACATTTGGCACGGGCACAAATCATTGGTGAACGTTCGGGCGTACTAAAGATTTTGTTCCATCGTGATACGCTAGAAATCCTAGGCATACATTGCTACGGTAACCATGCTTCAGAGATTATCCATATTGGCCAAGCAGTAATGAAGTGTAAGAGCAATAATACGCTTGAGTATTTTGTCAATACGACTTTCAACTATCCAACGATGGCAGAAGCTTACCGCGTGGCTGCATTGAACGGTTTGAATCGGGTTTTTTAAGATCTGACAGTCTGAAACAATAAACTAAAAAAAGCGCCCACTAATGTTGCGGGCGCTTTTTTTTGGCTGATTGCTGTCTGTTAAATGTGCCTTAGAGCAAGGCGTTATCTTGCTTTACAGAGTTGTGCCAGCGGATCAACATGAGCAGGACAAAGTAACATACCCATAAAGCAGCAAGCGCATAAAATCCAGTAGCGACTTGTGAGACACTGGCGCCCATTTGGTTCAGCTGGACAGAGGTGTTAATAGCAGGTGTGGTGGGTATCAACCACCGTATTACTTGTAAAAACTCGGGCAGTTGGTTGGCTGGCCATGGATAGCCACTGACAAAAAACATGGGTAGGGAGCTGAAAATCAAAATTTGCATACTGCGCTCACGCTGACGGAACCAAAGCCCCAGTACGCACCCAAGCGTCGCCACTGTGGGACAAAACAGCAGCAGAAACAGTAGGCTGCCAAGCATGTTTTGCCCGCGCGGGTAGTGATGTAGCTCAAATGCCCAACCATAATAAAAGCAGCCAACAGTGAAGCTGAACATACTAAGCGCCGCAATACGCCCAAGCCAGCCCCGAACACTGGTCGTATGGCGACGTTGCTCATATAGCGTGCCAATCAGCATCGCCGTCGCTATCAAAAGTGTTTGTTGCAAAATAAGAATAGAGACCGCTGGCACGACGTACGCACCGTAACCTTCTGTTTGATTGTATAAAGGAGTAATCTCTAATGGCACCGCTTGAGTGTTGGCCGCTGCCGTCGCTAAATATGCGCCTTGTGCTACCTCTTTTTTAACCTCAATACCAGCTGATACCGTACTAACGGCTGTTAAGAACCCCATCTGTACGTTTTTATTTAACAGAAAATAGCCACCATTACCAAGAACGCTGACGTAAGCGGCTTTTCCAGACAGCACTTGCTGCTCAAGCCCGCTTGGAATAATCATGTATCCAGCGATTTCATCTGACCACATGGCTTCTTTGGTTTCTTGTTCATTGAGAAAGTGTCTTGTATCCAATTGGGGGCTGGCACTGGCATAGCGCACGATGGTTCGTGATAGATTGCTGTTGTCGTTATCAATGATACCAACTGGCACATGATTGACCACTTCTGTTGAATACGGCCAAGGGTAGAAGAAGCCATAAATGATAGGGGCAATCATTAACAGTAAAAGAACGCCTTTATCAGAAAAGACATCTGTTATGGTCTGTAAAAAATTGCCTAAAAATTTTTGTGAGGACGAGTGTGCTTTTGAGTCTGCTGCTGTGGTAGACACATTATGGTGTGATGACCGTGACATTAGCGTGCTCCCCAACGTTCAGGATGCAAAAGTGCGCGTTTGGTTAATAACGCGGTCAAAAACAGCGCAATCGATGTCGCAATGGTAAGCCCATAGACAATCGGCAACGACACCGCAAAAGGCGCCTGCATTTGCAATTGTGCAATGTGCAGCTTTAGATAATGGGTCAGTGGTAGAGCGTTGGACCAGCGCTGGGCGCTGTCACTAATGGCGATATAAGGAAAAGTGACGCCAGCAAAGGCGTAAGAAGGTGCTGACATAAACGCCGTAGAAGACAGGCCCATCCGTAACGAGAATGAGCTTAAGGTAAAAATAGCACCGAGCCAAAAGGACAGCGTCAGCAGTAGTATCAGACCGATATAGGTGACCGTGACTGATCGGATGGCAATGGATTCTTGGGGGGTGGCAAACCAGAGCGCTAACATCGCCCAACCACTATAGGCCAATATCGGCCAAAAATATTTCCCCAGTAAGCCAAACAACAACACCAAAACATCTATTTGTTCGGTAGCTATGCTTTTACTAGGGATTTTATCCTTTTTGCACCCTTCTTGACGGTTTTTGGGATGATCTGTTGCTAAGATTGATCTTGTTTTACGGTGCGTCCATAAGGTCAAGTTAGGCGGGCTGGTATTAATAAAACGATACCAGTGCCCAAGTTTTCTATCACGCAGCTCACGGCCCATGGTCGTCGCACCGATAACCATGGCCAAAATGTGTAGCAGCGCAGGAATAACGGTTGATGCTAAAAACTGCTGATAGTCGGTTGCTGCGTTAAATAGGCTGATGCGTTGTATTTTAATCGGTGAGTAAGCGATTGCTGCTTGCGACGGCGCCATGCCTTGCTTGATTAAACGCTGTATCTCAACGCCTGCTGATAATGTACCTGCGATGGTTTGGACACTGGTTTGAATGATACCTGAATGCGTACCGTACTGAGCGTTTACTTGCAAAATCAGTGGGGCTGGCTTGCCCGATAAAATATTGCGAGAAAAGTTATGAGGAATAACGACGATAGCATAAATATCACGTTGCAAGATGGCTGACTCTGCCTCAGCCTCTGAATAATACCGCTGTTTTACCGTCAGAGTAGGGCTGGCTTCTAAGTAACGTACGGCAGTGTGGGCAATAGGGCCGCTGTCTTGATCGATGACCCCAATGGGTAAATCTGTTACCTGAGTGTGGGAGAATATCCACCAAATCAGCAGCACAGTTGCGAGTGGTATCCAGACTACCATGGTAAAGTCCCATGGATTTTTGGCTAAAAACCGTCGCTCGTAGGCCGCGCTACGTACAAAAGCCCCACTTAGCTTAGTCAGGCGCATGGCTTACTCTTGGCTTTGATTATTAGGGGCGGGATTGATACGTACAATAACGCTCATACCTGAGCGAATACGTGCATCAGGAGTCGTTGGCCGTGCTTTTACTTCAAAAGTACGTACATCGAAGCCGTCATCATTGTTGGTCGGGCGCCAAGTAGCAAAGTCAGACAGCGTCGACGTGGCATAGACGGTAAACAGTTTGGTATAAGGTTTATTGGCTGACGAGAGTGCAGGAATCGTACCAGTAAACTGCTGACCAATCGCAAACTGATTCAAATACGTCTCGGTGACGTTTAGCACCACCCATTGATCATTGGTGTTGACTAACGTCAAGATAGGCACGCCTTGACCGATAACTTCACCAGCATTAACAATGACATCATCAACAACACCAGCGATAGGGCTTGTTAAATTGGCTTCTTCTTTTGCTACCAGTGCTTCTTCTAGTTGGGCGTCGACTTGTGCGACTTGCGCCATCGCGGCTGATTTGTCTTCACTGCGTGCCCCTTCCATCGCCAAATCATACTGCAAGCGCGCGGCTTCGGTTTGATCTTGAGTGGCTAGGTATTGTGCATACGCCTCATCGCGTTTTTGCCGTGCCATTAGCCCTTCTTCATAAAGGCGGTTGACGCGCTGATACGTGTTTTCTGCCAAATCCGACGCTGCCTTGTTGGCTTGCCATGCCGCTTTTGCTTGAGCGATCTCTTGTGGACGGGCACCATTTTCTGCTTTGTCTAACTGACTTTGTGCCATTTGCTTGCCGGCCCGTGCTTGATTGATCTTAGCGTTAATTTCAGGCGAGTCCATTTCAATCAGCTGTTGACCAACCGTCACCATATCACCTTCTGTTACTAAAATTTGAGCAATCCGGCCTGGCACTTTTGCCGCAATGGACGTTTGCTGCATTTGCATTTGTCCTTGTAGCGTCACAACTTGCGGCTCGCTGTGCTGATTACTCTTATACAGACCATAAGCGATGACGCCCACTACGATCAAAAAAAGTAAAGCGAGCAGTCCTTTTTTTGTCATGGCGGGCTTATTTGTTTTTGCAGGTGTGCGTTGATAATTGGGCGCCGCTCTCGATTGGTCAGCAGGGCCTTCATCAACGTCAGGGCTGGCAGGTGTTTGCTCATTGTCGTGGCTGTTTGGTGTGGTTGATGATTCTGAGTCGTTTAACTTGCGTGAGTTGTCTGATCCGTTGGTAGCGTCAGTCATGACAGTGAGATTCCTAAAGCCATAAAGTTGAGAGTAAAGGGTTTATTACTAATACATACGAACCGCATAAGGTTTGGCGCTTTCTAGGATTTCAGAGTTAAAAATAGCCCCAAAGGCGATGATAAATGCTGAATAATAAAGCCATAGCATAATGACCACGGCTGCTGAAAGCGCGCCAAATTCAGCGCTGTAGTTATTAAAGTTTTGCACATAAATCGAAAATAACACAGACAACACAATCCAGAGGACAGTCGCTAGAGTGGCGCCTGGCATCAGTTTTTTTAGCGCTCTGGCATCACGGTTTGGGGCTAGGCGATATAGGCTTAGAAAGCTTAAGAAGATGATACCAGCCAATATCGGCCATCTGCTCCAAAGCGCAATCGTCTTAGCGACTTGAGGGAAGGGAAAATAGGCGGCCCCTAAAGGAATAATAGCAATCGAGGAGATCGCTATGATCAAAACCACGACCGCGCCCAAGGTCAAACCAAGCGCTCGAATCGTGCGTTGTATAAAGCTACGTTCTTGAGAGATATGAAAGGCAAGATTGATAAGGATAATCAAAGACTTTATGCCTTTAGAGCCAGCATAGAGAGCGAGCAGGCTCGATATAATTAGGCTAAAAGTGAGTGTGGACGTGGTGTTAGAGAGTAACTCGCTTAAACGTGCGTTAAGGATGTCATAAACACTATCAGGGATAAAGGCACGTAACAACGAGATCTGTGCTTGTATCTCAGTGGGGGTAAACGCGAGACCATAAAGCAGTACAAACACGGCCATTACTGGAAAAATGGACAAAAAACCAAAAAAACCGACGCTTGCGCAATGCGCCCAAATATTGGAGTTGTTCGCAATACGCCACGTTGCTAACAAAGGCTGTAGCCCACTTGGTAATTTAGAAGTTATTTTTGTCATAAAACAGTCATCCACAATAGGGTTGGTCATAGTATGAGTCGTTGCGTGATAATCGGTATCAGCGTCTATCAACACGCCCTATGATTTTTTAACATAAAATCGTTATTCAGTATACAAGGTCGGCAGCCGAATGTCGGCTGCATTGAGATAAGCGTTAAAGGCGAGAGGTGTACCGCAGCTTTGCATAAGGGCGGCTAATGACTGTACATAACTATTCGCCGCTTGTGCTTGTTCAGTACGTGCTTTGAGGGACTGCGTTTGTGCTTGTACCACATCGATTGGCGTATTCACACCTTCTTGCAATCCCAATTGACGCAAACGCAGTACCTCTGCGGCCAAATCTACATTGCTTTGTAACGCCTGATAACGTGACTGGGCATTATTGACATCGTGCCAGTTCTTCTCAACCAAGAGTAATAGGTTGTCACTGACTTCAATCTCAGACAGGTCCGCTTGACGTATTTTGGCATGACTCGATGCCAATGACGCTGTTTTATCGATTCCACCCCACAGCTTCCAGCTGGCAGATATTCCGGCAACCCAGCTGGGGTCTTTTTCTATTTGTCCGTAGCCATAGAGCATAACGGTCGGTTTATAACCGGTGTCTGATAGCGCGTGTAACTGCTCAGCCTGGGCTCGTTTGGCAGCGACTTTTTGTAGCCCCGGGTGATTACTGAGCGCCAACTCTTGAAAGTAGGTGACGTCTGGTAAAGGACGACTGGAAACAAACAGAGGGGTCGTGGGTTTGATGCGATAATCAGTACGCAGTAGGCGTTGTAGCGCCATCATAGCCAGACGGGCATCATTATTGGCATTGACTGACTCACTCTTTGCATCAGCCAGTGCGGACTGGGCTTCTAAGCGATCCACACGCGAGATAAACCCTTCTTCAAAAAGGCGCTGCGCCATATGGTCGGTCTGCTGTAACGTATCATAAGCGTCTTCACGTAAATAGGCGGCAATGATCGCCAGTTGTGCCTTAAAATAGCGCTCAATTAAGGTGTCATAAAGCTCATTGGTGTCCAACAGACTGTCTGCTACGGCTTCTTGGGTGCGGGCATTGGAGGCGGCTGTCAAAGCAGTGGTGCGTCCAGCCGTATAAATTGGCCACACCACACCAAGACCTGCCCCAGCTGTTGAGCCCGAGCGCTTTAATTCGTATGAATCTGGAATACGTTCACCAACCAACTCACCGAAGTTTGGGAGTTCTAAGGGTGGTGGAATGGAGGGAATCACATCATCAACACTCGTGTTAACGTCATTCACAATGTTGTTTTTGAGCGTCGATAAGTCAACATCCGCGTCTAAGTTGTAAGCACTGGCTGATACTCGGGCAAATAGCAAAGGGTTATCTATGGTTTTGAGCGCGTCAGTTTGATACTCGCTGGCGGCAATCGCTGCTTGATTGGCAGCAATTTTTGGGGAAACTTGCAACAAAATACGTTGCGCTTGCTCAAGGCTTAATAGGCTAGATACTTCTAATGGGTAGCTGTTATCGATACGTTTGCGGGTAATAGGGTCGATAAGAGGTGTCAACTTACGCTGTTGCTCAGTGTTAGCAGGCGTGATGTTGTTGGGAGTGCTCGCGTCTTGAGCAAGGCTTTGGTTATCAGCGTCCACAATTTGCGTCACAGTGACGGACGTTACTTCATTTTGCGCCCCAGTGTTATTCTCGTTCGCGCTTGCCAAGGCAGAGGCAGTTAAGCCCATGAGCGTAACCGTCAACACCGCAGTAGACAGAGTTGATAAAGCAAATTTCATAAGTCACATAAGCCATTAATTAGAGTGCAAGGTATTTGATTTTAGAGTCACGTAACCTGTTAAAAATATCGACTGTCGTCGCTAACTCCCATTCATGCGAGGACGATAGTGTAGACTGTTAGCACAGGCGCGCGTTTTGTGACCAATAACAAAGCGTACACTGTAGTGCCACAATAGTGACGGGTCAATGCTCATTATAGGCTTATTTTGCATTGAATGACGGCCGTTTATGTGCTATGTATCTTAACTATCTGGACGTGAGGGATGGGCGTTGATAATAAAAAACATAGGCGATTAGAATAGAGACGGCTGTAAAATCCCAAATGACAAAAATGCATAAAATAAGACAGGATGTGAGTAATGACAGGATATATTTTGGCGTTAGATCAAGGCACAACATCAAGCCGAGCGATACTGTACGATGATCACGCGCGTCCGATCAAAATGGCGCAGCAGCCAACGACATTGAAAACACCGCAAGTAGGATTTGTCGAGCAAGACGCGCAACAAATCTGGCAGACACAGATTAGCTGTGCGCATGACGTCATCAATCAGGCAGGACTGCTTGCCACCGATGTCACCAGTATTGCGATTACCAATCAGCGTGAGTCTATTGTCATTTGGGATAAGCAGACAGGCAAGCCCTTAGCACCGGCCATTATTTGGCAAGACAGACGGACGGCAAGCTATTGTAAAACATTGGCTGCTGAGCGCGCGAGTAGCATAGCTAGTGACAGTCATGAGGACATGGCAAGTGCTGTGCAACGTATCACAGGCTTACGCTTAGACTCGTATTTTAGTGCCAGTAAAATCGCTTGGTTACTAGAGCACAATCCCAAGTGGCGTGCACGTGCCAATAAAAATGAATTGGCTGTCGGTACCATAGACAGTTGGCTCATATATAAGCTCACTGGCGGTGAGCATGTCATTGATGTGACCAATGCTTCTCGCACCCTATTATATGATATTCATAAAATGGCGTGGTCAGAAGAGCTGTGCGCCTGCTTTGCGATACCAATGACGATGCTGCCCAAAGTACTACCCTCTGATGGTGACTTTGGTAAAACCAAAAAAGGACTGTTTGCCAAACAAATCCCCATCCATGCAGTACTGGGCGACCAGCAGGCAGCGCTTTTTGGGCAAGGTTGTCTTGATGCGGGTATGGCAAAAAACACTTATGGTACCGGGTGCTTTATGCTAATGAACATTGGCAAAGAGCCCAAGCTTAGTGAGCATAAGCTATTGACCACCGTTGCTTGGCAACGAAAGTCTGCGACCACTCGTCCAGAGAGTCTCTCGTTTGATCAGATCGTACAATCCGGTCGACGTATGCTACAACCACCCAAAAAAGAAGTGACTTATGCGTTGGAGGGTAGCGTGTTTATGGCTGGCGCCATTGTCCAATGGTTGCGCGATAATTTGGGTATGATTCAACAAAGCAGTGAGATCGAGGCGTTAGCGCGGCAAGTCGACCATAGTGGGGACGTGGTATTGTTACCTGCATTCACAGGGCTTGGTGCCCCTTATTGGCGCACGGACATCAGCGCGAGTATCACGGGTATGAGCCGCGGCACGACCAAAGCCCACATTGCCCGCGCCGCTTTAGAGGCGGTCGCTTACCAGTCTTATGACGTACTGATCGCCATGCAAAAAGACAGCCCTCAGCCTCTCACCGAGCTAAGAGTGGATGGCGGGGCGGCCAACAATGACTTACTGATGCAGTTTCAAGCTGACTTATTGGATGTGCCTGTACTGCGTCCTAAGGATACAGAGATCACTGCCAAAGGAGCGGCACTACTTGCTGGGTTAAAAGCGGGTTTATACGATGAAGCAACTATAAAAACCTCATGGCAAGTTGATCGGGTTTTTGAACCTAAAATGTCTGCTGATATCCGCGAGGCGCATCTGCACAAATGGCAGCAGGCTATAAATAGAGCTTTGAGCGTCGTATAAGGCGTATAAATAATTAAGCAGAGTCGTTAAACCGCGCTAACCACTGAGTGGCTAATTACCTAAAAGGCTCTACCGTTCTACAGAACTGATATAAAGATACAGGCTGTAACGCAAGACAATCGTAACTCGGACAGAGTTTACATAACCCATCTATCGATCTTTGGCCATAAATTCCTATACTTTATTTAGACAAATTAAGTAAGACCGCTAATTCTTATTAATCAATAAATTAGCCTTTAATAACTCTAATATATAACAACGAATTTAAGGACAATACTATGAATAACGATGGCCGCATTACAGACCCTAATAATCGTGTAATTGATGATGATTACCGTGAAGTAGGGGATAGAGAGCGCATCATTGATGACAATGAACGTCGATTAACGGATCGTGATCATACGGTAACCGGTAATCGAGTCGTTAGACATGAAAACGACAATATCGTAGATGACCGCGTGGAACGGGACTATGTTGCAGGTGATCATGATGCTATCGATCGTGACGAAGTAAAACATATGTCAGACGAAACAAAAGAAGATTTAAACGCTGACATGATCACAGGCGAGCCAGGTTCGCATCCAGTAGGTACAGGTATTGGTGGAGTGGGCGGTGCCGCAGCAGGTGCCGCGATCGGTACCATGGCAGGACCGCTAGGAACTCTAATTGGTGGTGCTATTGGCGCTATCGTTGGTGGCGGTGCTGGCCATGCAGCAGCAGAAGCGATTGACCCAACACGTGAAGAAGCGTACTGGCGTGCAGAACATGCAAAGGCGGATTACTACAGAGAAGGGTATGACTTTGACCGGGATATGCATCCAGCTTATGCAGTTGGTTACGCCAATCGCGCACGCTATCCTGCGGATGCCCGTTTTGAAGATCATGAAGCCGATTTAGAACGTTCATGGCATGAAGTCAAAGGTGACTCTCGTATGGAATGGAATGATGCCCGTAGAGCATCACGTGATGCTTGGAATCGCGTATCATAGAG
This sequence comes from Psychrobacter sp. UBA3068, assembly GCF_002366815.1. NCBI lineage: Bacteria > Pseudomonadati > Pseudomonadota > Gammaproteobacteria > Moraxellales > Moraxellaceae > Psychrobacter > Psychrobacter sp. UBA3068. The sequence continues at coordinate 43,825 of NZ_DFBY01000011.1, forward strand.
CTAAATGAGTACGACGTTATGAAGTATGACTAATAGCTGACTTCATTTTAGTAAGCCAACAATACAAAATCTTACTATCTCATCACTAAAGTTAGTCTGATTGTAGATATTGGTCTACAGATGAGAAAACCAAACTAATTTATGTTATTTTAAAGCCTCCAAAGGTCTCTTTGGAGGCTTTTTTATGGTAGATCCTACTATGAGATGGGTTTTACTATGAATTAGTACGGTTTGATATCTTAATATCAGAGGCGTGTAATTGTAATAAACTGGGATTAATGACGATAATTATAGGTAATTTATGACCAATGATGCGAATGGAAGCCGACAAAAGCAATTCTACATAGCAACGGCTAATTTACTGAATCTTGCTAATCCCAATCGTATCTATTATGACAATGCGCCCGCTTATACCGATAAAGAGTACCAACATAAACTGCGCGGTATTAGTGATTTATTAGCAAAGGCCCATGCCGATATCATTGCTGTACAAGAAGTGTGGGACAGTAAGGCACTTGAAGCATTGGCTGTCTCATTAGGTTTTCAGCCTGAGCATGTTGTGATTCCATTGGCAAGCAACGAGAGTGCGAGTCCATATACGCAAGGTAAAGGGGCGCAACATACGCCAGCTGTCGGTATTATCAGTCGCTTTAAGCAATTAGAGAGTCGTTTGCTCGAAGACGTGGTACCAAAGGCGGTGATTGATATTCCTGATATTGGTCCTTATCAACGGTTTAATCGTCCGCCCTTGCTCTTACGTGTCAATGCTTATGGTCAGCCAATCACTATCATTACCGCACATCTAAAAAGCAAACGCGCTTTTTTCTTGCGTGATGAAAACGGGGCGCTACTAGAAGACATGGACGATCCAAACATTCGAGTCCGTGCCAAGCTTCGTAGTTTGTGCATGCGCGCCGCAGAAGCGGCCTCTATTCGTCTGTCGATCATTGAGCGCTTGCATCATACTCGTGAGCCATTGATTTTGTTAGGTGATATGAACGATGTCACGGGTAGCGTGACCACGCAATTGATGAGCGAGACGGGTGAAGTCAACTACGATAAAAGTATGCGTGACGTTGCGTTGTTTGATGCCGCTCGTATTCAAGCGCGTTATGGTTGGATGAAAGATGTGGCATACACCCATATATATCAAGGTATGCCAGAGGTGATCGATCAATTATTTGTTTCAGAAGAGTTCTTACCTGATAGCAAGTTTTCACTGGGCCGGGTCGAGCGGGTTGACTATTTTAATGACCATTTGAAGTGGGATTATGCAGATAGGGTCATCGATCATGGTATTATAAGAGCGCAAATTAAACTTAACGACTAATTTTATTACATTGAATGGTCAACTCTACTAAATTGTTGGCCCCCACATTATTTTTAACCCATTTATCTCCCTTGCTTGATAGTGTACAAGCGTTTATGATGCCTCTCCATTAGCCTTAATAGTATTAGCGCTATACTATAGCTAATAGGAAGTAATCCTTCAATTTGGGATGAATACTATCCACTGAAGATTATATTTATAAAATAGGGTGTAACATTAAGAGACTTATGATGAGCGAAAACAAAGACGAAAAAATTGAAGATGTGTTGGTAGACTCGGAATTGGCAAAAAAACTGGTACCAAACAAGTTCAAATTTACCAGTCAACAAGGCCGTGCGCGCCGTCAAAAACTTTTGGCTGGGGCCAAAAAGTTGAGTGAAACACAGGCTATTAACGATATTACCTTAGCTGCTGTATGTGAAGAAGCAGGTATTCCAAGAGCCTCTGCTTATCACTTTTTTCCTAATATCGAAGCAATATTTTTAGCCCTACGCTTTTTGAATGCTATCGAAATATTGGAGATGGTAGAAACGGTCGATATTGGTAATTATGACAGATGGCAAGGGTATCTCACCGCACTTATCGATAAGTGTGTGATGATATTCCATAGCGATGAAACCAAAGCCAAGCTGATTTATGACACCAACACGCCTGACTTTGAAGGTGATAGCTTTGGCGAAGATATAGATCATCAAATCGTTGATTTGGTTTATAAGCGTTTATCAGAGCGTTATGAGATGCCAAATTTTGATGATATTCAAGACACCTTGTTAATTGCTTATAGTATTGTCAACGCTATATTCACGTTGTCTTATCGCCGTCATCAAACGATTACCAATGACTATATTCAAGAAGCAAACACCGCGTTTATTGCTTATTTACGTTGCTATCTGCCAGAAAAACTTCCCCGTAAAAACCGCTAATGTGGATGGTTTATAGGTAGCGAGTATAGAAGAGCCGGCATATAATGTCGGCTTTTTTGTGATTGTATTTATAGGTGTTCATTTTTGCCTGCGGCAAACTTTATCGCTCATGTTGTCATCAGTAAATAGCACGACAATATGGATAAATTATAAGGTAGCAGTATTGGTTAGACTTTGTTTTTATGTGGGTCATCACGCGTGAATAACTCTTCATCAAATTTAAAGCGTAGTCTAAAGTAGGCGCCTTGTTGCGTGGTGTCATCATAAGCGATGTCTTCATCCTCAAAGCCCATAAAGTTATAACCCAATGACAACCAAAGATTGGTCATCGGGCTATAACCAACTTCTGCACCCAACATGTAAGTCACATCATCCGCTTGTTTGTTCCAATAAGTACCCGCTTGTAAGCCGATATCCCAGCGCTTACTAACATCATAAAGACCACGAGCGTAAAGCGCGTGAGCTGTATTGTCACTGCTGATGTTATCGGCACCAAACTGAGTGTACTTACCTGCGTAGTGCCCAGACAAGGTGAGTGGCTGCGTTGGGTGATAATTACTACTCAAAGACCAAACAACCGCATCTTTTTGATAAGCGTCGTCGCCTGTACTGTTATCATCTAAGCGATACTCAAGCTTCGCCAGCATGTCTAGCTGATTGCTATCATAATCACGATACGCGGCGCCAAGTTGGAAGCGGTTGATCGTACGCACGCCCTCATCATAGGTGACTTGTGAGTAGATGTCTTTAGCCAGTAAAGTGACATCATCGGTATAGCGATAAGCAATGCCAGCGCTACCTAATAATGTATCACTGGTCTCACCCCAGCGTTTTTCAAGACGAGCAGAGGCTTTATAGTCTTCTTTTGCAAGATACTCAACGCCGATACCGGCTGCCGTTGCGGTATTTTCGGTATCGCCTTCTAGGGATTCAACCCGTTCAAACAAAGTGTTTATCGTTAAGCCTTGCTGAACATACCATTTATTTTTTAGGCCAATAGCAGCTTCAGCTTCGCGGGCGCTGATGGCGTCACGCATACGATATTCGCTATAAACTTTGCCGTCTTTCATGTAGTTGGCGTCAAACCCAACCACCGTACGCTGACGCTCTTCCGTATCATCCAAACCATAGCTACCAGATAGACTGTTGATTAAATCATGACGAGCGTACAGACGCCCCAAGTCACCTAGCGGCGTCTCACCGCCAATAGATGTGGCATTACGATCACTGTTGTTAATATCTTGCTCATACTCTGCAAATACTAAAGAGTTATTTAGCTTTGGTAGACGTGCGGTGAGCCGCGCTCGGGCCGTGATACCTTCGATGTCTTTTTCAGCGTCATTGACACTATTCAGTGCTGATTGATTGATGATGTCATCATTAAAGACAGTGTCGTCAGTAACATCTACGACGTCTGTAGCTGCTTGGGTATTGCGTGAGGCCGCAGTGGCCTCTTGTTTATAATAACGTACACCAATCTCGCCTACGACATTGGTACTCAAGCGTTGCTCAATGCTGGCCAAAATACCTTCGCGGCTGGCTTTGGTTGTGTGATCTTTAGTGTGTACGCCTTCAAATTTTAGGGCGGTATTTTTATCATTGATTAAGTGAGTGACCTCAGCGCCCGACTCTTCACGGCCAGCCGTTTGTGGCGAGGCGCCAGTCACAAAACCTTCATCAGTGTCTTTATAATACGCTTTAGCACGGGTGTTTTTCTTATTATCAAAATCGAGCTCGACACGTAGCGCATCGCCCTTAGCGTCACGTCCGTCTAATTTTGTTGTATTAACCTGATTGCTGGGCTGAAAATTTGGGTTTTCAGTTTTATTCATCGCATATTCGGCAACCAGCTTTAGCGTATCATTGAGTTTAATGACGCTGTTGACGCTTGCCAGTTCTTCTTGATTCAGCGGGTCGTCACTATGAATGTAGCTACCGCCGATAGCGATTTTATCAGTCAGCTGTTGCTTGGCAGCAATACCGCCGACCAAGTACTCTTCGCCGCCTTCATCTACTTCTACCGTGACACGTAGATAAATAGGGTTGCCATTGATGTCTTGGCTAGCAATAGGCGCTGTTAGAAATAAGCTGCGACTAATAGGATCAATCTCATAATCAGCAAAACGAGTAAGCGTCGTGCGTTGAATGATTAATCCAGGATTGTTTGCATCACGCGTGATCACTTCAACGGTTTCTGAGTTTTCTACAACGGCGTCAAAGTTTTCGCCCAACGGATAAGGGCCGGATATGCCTAAGCCGCGAGTCTCATTGACGCGCTGGCTAGTGCTGGTTTCGGCCATAAAGGCAGTAATGCGAGTATTATTGTCTTCATACTGAGCTTTTATACCGGTCAACGTACGGTTGTATTGACCCAGCTTGATACCTTCATCATTATCAATTTGAGTTTTTAGGTCACCATACATCGCAAACGAACGACCTTTGTCTAAGCGCACATAAAGCTTGCTGGTAGACTGCGCATCGAAGCCTTTGGCTGATGAGTCGCCGTATACAGGATAATACTCGCCAGGCTCGATATCACGGAACAAGCGCTCGCCTTTTTTGTCACTGTCGTAAGCCAATGTCAAAAGATAGTCGCCGCGCACCTTACCTTTGAGAAACATCGCCGCACGACCAGAAGCCGTATAGTTATCATCGCCTGCAAAGTCATTGAGTTCTTGCTCGAATGCACCTTGAGCATCAGTGATGCTATCGCCATCGAAGTCTTTGAGCGAGACAGTGCCTTCAACGATACCAACGGCAATGAGTGGACGTAGTTTGGCCGTGAATTGTAACGGAATGATCTGTTTGCGACTGCCCGTGTCAATGACCAATTCACCTTTACCTGGTGCGCTTGGCGCGGTCACTGGTATTAGTAGCTCGCCACCAGAGACGATAACTTGAGTGCCCGCTTGCTCTTTACTGCTGTCATTAAGATTGACACGACCAATATTGGTATCAATGGTGATTGGTGTTGAGGCGATATAAGGGCGGCCATCACGATCTTTTAGGCTGATAACGACTTGGTATTCGCTTATGCCATCAGCTGCGACTAGTTGCGTTTGGGTACGATAATCGATCGCTTGTAAACTTTCAGGGGTTAATACTTTGATAGTCTGCTCAGAGATAACGTTACCGTTTACGTCAGTAGCCACACCGCGTAAGGTGTTGTGGCCGCGCTGTAAGTCAACGGCATAGTAGTCAAAAGCAGTAACACGCTGCTTTTCTTGCTCAGCAGTTTTACCGATTTGCTGCTCTGATACTGCTTTTCCATTAGCATATAGCGTGAACAGTGAGCCAAGGGGCGCTTGTACCTGTACCAGTTGTTTATACGTGCTTAGCTGCTGGCCTTCGCTGAGATTAATAAAAGCCACATCATTACTAGCCACTTCTTTTAGGTACTCTTCTAGCTCTTTTTCTACCGGAGGCGCAACAGTAGTAGTCGACATATTCACACGATTGGCAGTGGGATCAGTCATTTCATTGATAATAGCGGAGTCACAATTATTACCCAAATCTAGATCAGCGGTGATATTACAGCCACTGGCATCTACGTTATCCGTATTGTCACGATCGTAGTCAGGGTCTAAAGTCAGCTCGGTTTTTACTGCTTGCTCAAGTGTGTCGTTTTTAGCACTCACGGATTGACTACGAGCGATCAGCTCTATGTTTAAGCGCTCAGTGCTATTGCTCGTATCGCCAATAACTCCGAAGTCAGCCCGATGCAATTCACCGTACTTTAAATCCACGAAACGGCTACCTACATCCCCAGTATTACGGTTACTTTGGGTGATCATGTCGGTGGCATGAGGAAGCGTCGTACGGTCAACTTTTAGGACGTGAGTCTTGGCGCTCACACCATAGAAGTTATACTTACCTTGAGGATCGGTAATGACAAAATTACCGTTTTCCATGTAGATGCGCACGCCTGCAACGCCAAGCTCGCCATCTTCTTTTTGTTGAATGCCATCACCGTTGATATCGTGGTAGACCTTACCGATGATGATGCCATCGGTATTCATGACCCCACGCTCTACATCAATTTTCCATTGGGCTTCTCTTGATGCTAAGCGTTGACCTTGCTCATTATGAGCAATGGCAGTTGCACGATTGATCCCATCACCGCCCAATGATGAAGCGCCGATCAGTACACGGTATGTGATTTTTTTACTTTCACCGTTTGCTATATTACCCAAGTTTAATACCTGATATTTACCGTCAGCTTTAAACTCAGTGGTTTGTGCTTTATTGATGTCGATATCAGTAGTTTGACTGAGGCGCACGCTACCATCCACATAGTCAAAACCACGTGGTAAGGCATCTTTTAGTTGTACATCAAAAGCCGTAGAGTTGCCGCTATTGGAGACATTGATGGTATAACTGACGTAATCACCAATCTCAGCACTTCTCACGTCACTTTCTTTGGTCACAACGAGGCTTGGGTTGTCATCGATGACACTGATTTGCGTATCTAAGTCATCGATATGTGCCGTTAAGTCGCCATCGTTCGGTAGCTGGTCATCTCCCGTGCCGACAGAGGGCGCGATACAAGCGTTCAAGCTAGCAGTTAAGGTATCGTTTGCTAACGTCTGAATGAGCTTGTCATTGACAGCATTGGCATTGTTTTGTGTCGGTGCAGACAACTGATACTTACCCGTACTGTTGCCCGTTTCAAGCGCTTTCAATGAGTATTTGTCACCAGTCAATAACGAGGTGATCGTGACCCACACCTGATCTGGCTGATCTAGCTGGACGTTACATGGCGCGTAGCTGGCATCGACATAGACATTCTCACCGATTTGTAAGGTGGTTTTATTTTCATCAAACCCAGAGGTTGTGAATTTTATCTCAGGTTCAACGATGAGTAATTCATCTATAGCATTAGCGGCTGATACTGATCGATCTTCTAATACAACTGCCCCCATCTTAACGCTGGCAGTGTCGCCACTCTTACCATTAGGATCTGACAAAGCTTGTACGATAAGTTGGATGCTTTCGCTATGTCCAAGCTTAATTTGGGTGGTAAAGTTTTTATCGAAAAAAAGCTCTACACGTCCTTTGTCTTTTAGTTCCTGATAAACTTTTACATTAGAAAGGGTGGGAGATATATCTAACGTTAGCTTAACAGTTTGATTGCTATAACTGGTGTTACTTAGGACATTAACCCAGTTTACCAAGGCATTGGGCATGACGGTATGTACCGGCTGCTGAGTCAAACCAATACCGTACTCAGGCAGATGGGAGGCTTTGATTTGTACTTGATTTGAGGCAGTAGCAATCGCTGTGTCATTTTGGCTGTTGACGTGATAGCTGGCATTGGCAATATTATTGATGATCTGCAACTGAGGGTTTGCTGCTGGAATTGAGGCAGCAGCTGCGATCGCGATGTTCGATTGGATAAGTAACATGGCTAACGTCAACGCAGAAATCTGAACGCTGCGTAATGACGTGGGTTTAGACAATGTCATTGACTGCTCTGTCATATGTCGCTTATCCAATAAAACACACTGTTTGATTTAGAGTACTTTAGCCGCATGGTTTTTAGGTGAAGGCAGGTCTATAAGCCCCGTTAGATGCTTATAGACCTTAAAACTATCTGTTTGAATTAAGTTGACGATACAGAGTGATCGTTTAACGATTGTTTTTAATCTTCACTCTGAAACTCAGTGTCGCTGTACCTTGAGGCGCTAATGTAGAGACATTGGCATAAATAGAATCAACACTGTCTGGCGCTGGAGGTGTACCTTTAACAGCATTAGACTCAGCAGCGGAACCAATTTTTATTTTAGCGGTATTAGCAACGTAGTCAGCTGCAGTGCTGTACTGAGATGTCGCATCAGCAATAAGCAAATTAGTAATGTCAAAACCTAATGGTGCTGTAGAAGAGGTGTTTTTAGCATCGATTCTATAAATCACACATTGATCAGGTTCTGCTTGTTCGATTGGATCTTTTGTGAAGTTGATTTCACCTGCTCCTGAAATGATGCCATCACAGTTGATGTCTAATGCTTGGAACTTATCTAACGTTAGGCCTTTGACATACGTTGTATGAGTAATAGGCTCTATGTTAGTAGGAGCACCGTTACCGCTAGCAGTCAGTTTCACGGTAGTAGTCTCGGAGCTACCGACGAGTGCATCAGTAGAACCCATGTTATAACTAATAGTTACTGCCCCACCTGGAGCTATACCGATACCTCCGGTCAATGAACTAACTATGGTGTAAGCCTTTCCGTTAACTGTAGGTTCAACTTGAATTGGTTCAGTAGGCGTACCATCTGGTGAATTGTAAACAAGAGTAAGCGGACCAACAGGATTTACTTGTTCGTTACTACCGTCAGTAACTATAAAAGTTAATGGGTTGTCAGCGTTGCCTTCGGTATCTTGTCCCTTATTAGTGATAGTGACTTGATACGTAACCTGACCATCCGTACTTGTGCCGTCCGTAACTGTAATTGGTGCAATTTCTTTTAAGGTAGTTGAACTTGCCAGAGTGATAACACGTCTGGTAAAGCTAATAGTCGGCGTTGTGTCTGCGCCAAGTGTGTCTGAGTCCTCAGTAGGTATTTTGGTAGTATTAAGAGTAGGAGTGCTGTCATCTGTACTATCAACAATGTCGTACTCGGTATCATTCGGGGTCATACTAAGTACAGGCGTAACACTATCGAATTTATCGTAAACCGTGGCGTGGTTGGTAGCAGAACTATTAGCCTTAGTGTATTTAGTTTTGTCAACGTCGACCTTGAAGCTAATAACCTGATTTGCGCCAACCGCCAAACTTGGTACAGTGATGTCAACAATTGTCCGGCTATCTTCAGTTCTAGCATTAGAGGTAACTGTAGCACCGGATGCAGTAACAGTGCCATTTAGAGTCATGCCTAGCGGCAAAATGTCTCTCACGATAAAGCTTGTAGCTGTATCGCTGTAATCAGTAGATACGTTAGTTACTTTGATACTGTAGTCGATCGTAGGAGTAGCAGCGGTTAAATCTAAAGTAGAACAAGGAGCAGTAGTACCACAAACTGCTGTCTTTTCAATCTTGAATACTGGAAGTTTCACCAGTGTTTGGTTTTCATTGACTAGCGTGGGCTTAGCAGCATTGACAGTAGTAAAGAAAGCACTCGTTGCCGTTAGGGTACCCACACCTTTATCATTACCTATTTGATTGATAGGTGTCGCTGCCTCATAGCTAAGATTCGCTCTTAAACCTGGTGATAACTGGATAGTACCGCCATTAGTAAGCGTACCCTCGGAAACCTGATTAAAAGCATTCAATGCACTAGTTTGATCGGGTGTTAGAGGGTCACCGTTAGACTGTACAATGGTATATGCGATGCTGTCTGAAGTTCCCAGTGCATAGTCTGGAGTAGCAGTGGTAAGCTCAGAGGTGTCATCACCTGTTGTTGTAACTGTATAGGTGTCGGTGACGTTACCAGTATTGGTAAGCATTTAATCTAAATGGCAGTTACACAGAATCTGGGATGGTCTCAGAAATCGTCAAAAGTGACTGCGATATTTTGCTCCTCCGGGTTATTTCTGGCGCCATTCGTATTCCCGTATACAATGCTTAATTCTGAGATTGGTTCTTTAAAAGAGGCAGTAACTTTACAGCGGTTACTAAAATCATTATCGCTGCACAACTCAAATAGCTCACTATCCGCAAACGCTGTGTCTACTGAAGTACTAACAAATCTTCCAGGGTCTCCTAGTTCTGGCAGTACGTTCCCATTACTCTTATCTTTAGCTATAAACTGTACTCTATCTATCCAATCATAACCATAAAGGAAAGACCATAATGCTCTATTAATGTGATAAACACTTATATTAAGATTAGAAAGAGGTTTATCAAACTTATATGTGACAGTGTTGGTATCGTTTTTGCTGTTCATGTCTTGTTTAATGAAAAATGCGCCGTCTATCGTAGAACTGGGGTTAACGGCACCACTGATACTCTGTGAGCTGCCAATTGTGGTCATGGATCCTGTAATGGTGACATCATCTAAACTAGAAGTGCTGCCTACTGCCGATGTTTTTGGCCATTGATACTCTGCAGGTTCAAGCGTTGAAGAAACGTGACCAGCTGGGCAAGTAGCGGCAAATGCTGCAAAACTTGGGAAAAATAACAATATAACTAACGCTATCCAATAAGCCATCTTGGGTTTTAGTTCTGATAACTTCGCAGACAAATCCATGATAACTCCGATAAAAATGTCAAAATATTAATAAAGCTCTGAAATGATAGTAGTGTTTAGAGCATGATTAATATACAAAAATAAGACGAACGTATGTTTAGAGGGTATGGGTGACGAAAATGTCGAATGTAGTCGACAGAAGGAGATAGGTCTTTACAGAACCAGAAAAATGTCGATTATATAATTAGGTTGGATCAGGTCATATGCTTGTTAGGATTTCTATTAACGTTCATTTTTACCCCTATCTACTGTAAATATTTACCTAATCACTAATCATTATTTATTTCAGAAATACTTGTCATATCGTCATTTTCTTATCGCTATAAACAACCCCTCCATAAACGCCTATAATAAAGCGTTATTATTATTTGATAATTAACCCCACACATTAAGTTGCAACGTGACTTTCTATAACTAGGCGGTCATACATCGTCACGTAAATGCACCATACTAAATGCCACTTTTTAAAATTAACAAGGAAGTCATTGAGCGAACCATTCACGTAAGACACTATGAACACACTAATTTGATTTAATAACGTCCTGTATTAGGCAGGATGGACTGACAAAAAAGGACAACGAAGATGAATTATTATAAGGATGCTGATAGCACCGAAACCCAAGAGTGGCTGGAAGCCTTTGAGTCTGTTATCAAACATGCAGATAAGGATCGTGCTCAGTTTCTACTAAAAGCCTTATACAACATGGCGGTTCAAGAAGGCTTGCCATTTAATCGCCTCGATACCGCTTATATCAATACGATCGCAGTTGAAGACGAGCCAATGTATCCTGGTGACTTGACGATTGAGCGCAAAATTCGTGCGTTGATTCGCTACAACGCGTTGGCGATGGTCATGCGTGCGAACAAAAACGACGACGATTTAGGGGGTCACTTAGCGACATTTGCCTCTAGTGCCACGCTCTATGAGACAGGTTTTAACCATTTTTTCCGAGCCGCGAGTGATCATTTCGGTGGTGACATGATTTATTATCAAGGTCACTCAGCCCCTGGTATCTACGCACGTTCTTATTTAGAAGGGCGTTTGAGTGAAGATCAGCTAGATAACTTTCGCCGTGAAGTCGGTGGTAAAGGCTTATCAAGCTATCCCCATCCATATCTCATGCCTGATTATTGGCAGTTCCCAACGGTATCTATGGGACTTGGCCCCATCATGTCGATCTATCATGCGCACGTACATCGCTATATGGAAAACCGTGGTTTGCTTGAAAAAGAAGATCGTAAAATCTGGACATTCTTAGGAGATGGTGAGACCGATGAGCCAGAAAGCTTAGGGGCGATATCACTTGCTGGTCGTGAGAAGCTGGATAACCTGATTTGGGTGATTAACTGTAACTTACAGCGTCTTGACGGTCCTGTTCGTGGTAATGGCAAAATTATTCAAGAGTTAGAGTCTGTATTCCGCGGCGCAGGCTGGCGGGTGATTAAAGTGGTTTGGGGTGGTAATTGGGACAGTTTGCTTGCCAATGATCATACAGGCGTGCTTAAACATCGTATGGAAGAAGTGGTTGATGGTGAGTACCAGTTATATGAAGCGCGTACCCCTGAGTTTACTCGTAAAGAGTTCTTTGGTAAGTACCCAGAGCTAGAAGAGATGGCTGATGCGCTATCTGATCAAGACATTGCCCGTCTAAACCGCGGCGGTCATGATCCCCAAAAGGTCTACGCCGCTTTTAGTGAAGCCATGAAGACTAAAGGGCAACCAACGGTTGTTTTGGTTAAAACCGTCAAAGGCTATGGTCTCTCTACGCAAGCACAGGCTGTTAATAAATCGCACCAAATTAAAAAGTTAGATCATGACTCTTTGAAATATTTCCGTGATCGCTTTGATTTGCCGTTTACCGATGAAGAGCTTGAGACTCTACCGTTTTATCGCCCTAAAGAAGACTCGCTTGAGATGAAGTATCTAAAAGGTCGCCGTGAAGCGTTGGGCGGGCATTTACCAAATCGTCGTAGTGGACATATTCCATTAAACATACCCGATTTATCCATATTCGATCGTGTGTTAAAAGGCAGTAATGGCAAAGAGCAGTCGACGACGATGATGTTTGTCCGCTTGCTATCAGCGATGCTAAAAAACAAAGACATCCAAGACCGTGTCGTGCCTATCGTTCCTGATGAAGCACGTACCTTTGGTCTAGAAGGCATGTTCCGCCAGTTGGGTATTTATTCAGCGTCAGGCCAAAAGTACACGCCCGAGGACAGTGAAGCGTTGATGGGTTATAAAGAAGCCATCGATGGTCATATGCTAGAAGAAGGCATTAATGAAGCGGGTGCGATGAGCACATGGATTGCGCTTGCGACCAGTTACTCAGTTAACGCTTTACCAATGATACCTCTATACATCTACTATTCTATGTTTGGTTTCCAGCGCGTTGGTGACTTGGCGTGGGCGGCGGGCGATTGTCAAGCGCAGGGCTTTTTATTGGGCGCAACAGCGGGTCGTACCACCCTAAATGGCGAAGGCTTACAGCATCAAGATGGGCACTCACAGATTTTATTTAATGTGGTACCCAACTGCGTCAGTTATGATCCATGCTTCGGTTATGAGCTGGCTGTTGTCATGCATGATGGCTTACGCCGTATGTACGGAGAAGGCGAGCGCGTTTATTATTACTTAACACTGATGAACGAAAACTACGAGCAGCCTGCGATGCCAGAAGGCTGTGAGGAAGGTATCAAGCGCGGTATGTATCTGCTTGAGGACAATGGCTCAAGTCAAGTACAGCTGTTAGGGTCTGGTGTGATCTTACGTGAAGTACAAAAAGCGTCGAAGATTTTAAAAGACGAGTTTAATATTACCTCCAACGTTTGGAGCGTGACCAGCTTCAACGAGCTGACACGTGATGGAATGGCTTGCGATGATTACAACCGCTTGCACCCAATGGAAGAAGAAAAAGTGCCTTGGGTCACCGAGCAATTGGCACCGCACGAAGGGATTGTCGTAGCAGCGACGGATTACATGCGTAACTACTCAGAACAGATACGCGGATGGTTGCCTGATAATCGCCCTTATACCACCCTTGGGACCGATGGTTATGGCCGCTCAGACACTCGCGAAAAACTACGCAGCTTCTTCCACGTCGATGCGGCTCATATTGTCGTCGCAACCCTCAAACGCTTAGCAGATGAGGGCGAGGTAGAAATGCGCTTGGTTAAAGATGCGATTTCAAGCTTCGGTATTGAAGCGGATCAGCCACCTGCATGGCAAATCCAGCCTCATTATGATCATTTTCCAGATGCGCCAGCACCCGACAATGTCAATCCCACTCCTGTGCCGGAGTTTATCGGTGAGGAAGATGAAGAGATCAGCAACGAAGGCCGTGCTGAAGATCAAGCGGATGCGACTTTACTCAATGATGGCGATGTCAAAGAATAATAATCATAAGACAAGGAGATAAACCATGGACATTAAAGCCCCCGATTTGGGTGTCGATAGCGCTGAAGTCAGCGAAATTATGGTAGAGGTTGGTGACGTCATCGCAAAAGATGACAACATCATTTTGCTAGAATCCGATAAAGCCTCGGTTGAAGTCCCAAGCTCTGCTGCTGGTAAGGTCACCAAAATTAGCGTTGCCGTTGGTGATCAGGTCAGTGAAGGTATGGTGCTGATTGAAATTGAGAGCGAGGATGGTGCTGCAGATAATAGCAATGATGCTGCCGATACCGATGTAAATACTAATGACGTAGATACTCAAGACAGTGACAGTCAAACAACAGCAGCAGAAGACCAGCAATCGTATTCTGCCTCTAAAGATAAGACTGAGTCTAGTGCGCCAGCCAATAGTTCAGAAAAGGCAATCACTTACGCACTGCCTGACCTAGGTGTCGATGAAGCCCAAGTGTCTGAGATTATGGTCAGTGTCGGCGATACGGTTAGCGCTGATCAGTCAATTTTACTGATTGAGTCTGATAAAGCGTCGGTTGAAGTACCCGCACCAGTAGCAGGCAAGATTGAAAAAATATTGGTCGAAGCGGGTGATATGGTCGCTAACGGTCAAGATTTTATTGTCATCATGGGTGGCGGTTCAGATGAAGCAAGCAATGCAGATGCGAGTGAGTCTAAATCTGACACACCCGCTGCGCAAGATTCTACGCAAGCTAAGTCAGACAGTAGCGCGGATAAGCAAACAACTGGTGAGCCAAAGCAAGCGGCTAAATCTAACACGACCAATACCGCCAACAATCAGAAAAAAGACAAGCTGACAGAAGCACAGGTCAATGAAAAGCTGGTCGATGTGTATGCTGGTCCTGCGGTGCGTAAGCTGGCCCGTCAATTGGGCGTAGATATCACTCAAGTGAGTGGCTCGGCACTGAATGACCGTGTCCTAAAAGAAGACTTGTTTGCCCATGTTAAAGAAAGCCTAAGCACTCAAAAAGCTGATCCTGCGGCCGGTAGTCCAGTCAGCTCAGGGTTACCAACACTTCCTGATATGAGTAACACAGAGGTCTGGGGTGAGACAGAAGCACAAGATCTCAGTCGTTTGCAAAAAGTCTCCATACCGCAGCTTAACTACAATACGCTGTTGCCGCAAGTGACGCAGTTTGATCTGTCTGATATCACTGAGACCGAAAAGCTACGCGGTGAGCTAAAAGGTGGCATGAAAGCGGAAGGGATTGGTTTTACCATCTTGGCATTTGTGGTTAAAGCCACTGCCTACGCCTTGACGCAGCATCCCCGTTTTAACAGTCATTTGAGCGATGACAATACCCAAGTTATCTTGCGTAAAAGTGTCAATATGGGTATTGCTGTGGCAACGGATGACGGTTTAATCGTGCCTGTTATCAAAAATGTGCAAGACAAAGGTCTGAAGCAAATTGCTATTGAGATTGGCGAGCTTGCCGTCAAAGCTCGGGACAAAAAACTCAGCACCAAAGACTTACAAGGTGCAAGTTTTACCATATCAAGCCAAGGTAATTTAGGCGGTACAGCCTTTACGCCGCTGGTAAATTGGCCACAAGTTGGTATTTTAGGCGTCTCTGAAGCAAGTATGCAGCCCCGCTGGAATGCTAAAAAGCAAGATTTTGAGCCGCGTCTCATGTTGCCACTATCATTGTCTTATGATCACCGCGTGATTAATGGCGCTGATGCCGCCGTATTTACCCGTTATATCGCAACTTTATTGGCAGATCCACGCCGAATCTTGCTGTAGACTTATTGTTAAGTCACATTAGATATTTTTTGTTAAGTCACATTAGATATTTTGTTAAAAGGACTGTCTACGGATGGTCTTTTTTATATCTCTTATTCAATAAGCAATAAAAGGCATTTGCAGACACAAAGAAGCCAGCTATTAAGCTGGCTTCTTTTACTTATGGTGTTCAGTTTATAGCAGTAAGCTATATTAGAACTGTTTTACAAAGGCAACGCCATATACCCAAGGGCTGATATCTACTTCACCAAGTTCATACTTAGTTCCGTCAATATTTAAGCTCGCATCGGTTTTGATGTCCATATAACGCGCATCGATACGCAATGACTCAGTTGGGGCAAATGGGATATCTAGACCGATATGACCTGCAACACCAACGCTATCATCAAGATCTAGGTCCGCGCCGTTAGAAATTTTTTCTTTAAAGAAAGTCGTGTAGTTCACACCAACACCAACGAATGGCTTCACATTCATAGGTAGGTTATAGCCATCGAAGTGGTATTGTAGTGAAAGAGTAGGTGGTAAATGCTGAGTTTTGCCTGTAAGCAATTCGTTACCAGTAGCATCATTTAGAGTGAAATCATGATGAAATGGAATAGCAGCTAATAGCTCCACACCAACGTTGTTAGCGATAAAGTACTCGCCACTGATGGTTGGGCGCACATCGCCATCAACATCGACATTCGCAACTAAACCAAGATCAGTGTTTGCTAAAGTACCGTTGTCACTTTTAGGGTCAACATAGTGTGCACCAGCAGCAACAGACCAAGTACCAGCAGGGACAGCAAAGGCAGTGGTCATGGTAAGAGCAGTGGCTGCGGCTAAAACTAGGGATTGTAGTTTCATCGTTTGATTCCTCAACGTAATAGATGATTAGTGGTAAATACCTAATGAGGGATGGCATTAGTTACCGATACACAATGTTATGTTTCTTTAGTAATCTGTAACACTGTCTCTCTATTATAGTATAAAACCCTGCTTTCTGTAAGGTTTTAATTGCTTTTATATTTCTTTATTTCTTAAATAGCGCTGTTGTTGCTCACAATGAAGCGGTCAAAGCTTTTATAAAAGTAATGGACGTTGGGAGTAGAGCTTGATCTGTATTATAAATGAGTCATTATGATATAAAGGAGGCGCAACCTAGTATGCTTGGCTATTGTAGTAACTCTCCACTCCGCTGTGAAAACGCCCGTTCTGCAAAGATATTGAATCGAGTGGATGCTTGTTGTCCGGAGTGTGGTTTGTTCTTATTACCTGCGCAAGATGTCAGCCAGCAGTTACGTGCGGATGAGCAGTTTTTAAGATACGCTGTCTTAGCGGTGGCATTGGTGTTGTTTGTCGCTGTCTACATTTATTATTCAAATTTTGTATAATCACTTATCATAATGCATAATAAACAGCCAATCTCGCCATTAGTAGTACTTTTTTTATGGTGGTAAGCTGGTTGTGAGAATCGTGCGTTAGAGTCATAGTCTGTGATGGCTGCTTTATTCTATTAATATAAGACCGGTGTTTCACCGCATAGGGACGGCATGCTACTCCAATCTATACGGCGCTTGCGTCTTTTTGTTTACAATATCTTGCAAAATGATGAGCATGACACGCTATTTAGCCGTTGTGTCGACTATTTTCTTATATTTCTCATCATGACCAATGTGGCTGCAGTCATTGCCGAATCTGTTGATCAGTGGTATTACCCCTATCAAAGCTATTTCACTTTGTTTGAAAACTTCTCTATTGTGATATTTTCTATCGAGTATTTGCTACGTTTGTGGAGTGTTGCCGAAGCAAAGCCCGATCACACGACTTGGCGTCAGCGTTGGGAGTGGCTAAAGAGCCCCTCAGCGTTGATTGATTTGATCGCTATTGCCCCTGCGTTCTTAAACTTCTTTGTCTCCATCGATTTGCGATTCTTACGTATTCTACGTTTGTTCCGTATTCTTAAACTGACACGCTATTTTGCTTCTTTGCGTATCTTGCTGGTGGTGATCAGTAAAGAGCGAGGCTCATTTCAAGCGGTCATTTTTATCTTAATTATTATGATCGTGACCGCCTCTAGTGGTATTTATTTGGTTGAAAACCATGCGCAGCCAGAAGAGTTTGAGTCAATTCCCAAAGCCATGTGGTGGGCGGTGGTGACGCTTACCACAGTAGGTTATGGTGATGTCATACCAATTACCAATGCGGGCAAAATATTGGGTGCTATCATTACGATATTGGGTGTGGGCTTGGCCGCATTGCCTGCCGGTATTTTGGCGACCGGTCTGGCCAATGAGTTGGCGCAGCGCCGAGAGGAGCTTGAGCAACACTTTCGCGAGCAACTGATTGATAGTGACTTTGATTTGGTACAGAATCAGATGATGATTGATAAAATTCGCCGAGAGCTCGGACTGGATAAAGAGCAGGCACAAAATATCGTACTGCAAGTACTGCGCGAGCAAGAGCTTGAGCGGCGCGAAAGAGAGGTAGAAATACGACAAAAGAACTTCTGTCCCCATTGCGGTGAGCCACTATAAAGTCTTGTCTTGTAAGCTGTTTGTATGACGAGACTTGATAGTGAATACTTGATATTTTAAAAAAAGAGAAGGGTGCGGTGTATTGATAACACGGCACCCTTCTACGTTTTTAAAATGAGGACACGCCCTCAGTAGTACTTACACGCCTTGCGGAATGGGGAGAGATCGCGCCAACTCATGTGCCACTTCTTTTGCTGCCTCTGCTAGACCCTCAGCAGACAGTGGCAAATTATGTAGCGTTAAATGCCAGTCATCGACCTCCCGGCGCAAATGGGCGACCCAAAGCGTCGTGCAATCACGGGGTAGCTGTTTTAGATTGACTTCAAAACACCGATTGCCCTCATCATCACTCAGATGAATCTCGCCTTTTTTGACGCGAGAAAACGGATGATCGTGATAAGAGTTGGCTATCATAGCGATGTGGGTGATATGGGCTGGAATCTTATCCAAGAATAGCCTTATCTGCTCTTGATCAAGTGGTGCCAGATACATCGCTTGTTCGCCGCGATCTTTGCCATTTAGACTGTCACCTTGATGTTTTACGGATTCAGCTTTATCTCGCAATTGCTTGAACCAAACGATGTCACGAATGGTGCAAAGCTCATCGTACAAGACGCAGGCTAAGTCAATGTCAATCGCACCTTGGTTTTTCTTAAAGCGCTTAAACAGGCCTTTTGGCTCAATCTTAGTAAATTCGTAGTTCAGCGCAAAAAACAAGGTTCCCGCATCTAAACCCAGCCCTTTTAAACTGTCTGAAAGTAATGGTGATGGGGTCGTAGTTGACATAACATTCCTTTTTAATTCTTAATGTTGAAAGTGGTCGGATGGGTTTGAAGACCGCAGAATTTAAGCGCTATTATTATTCATGATGGCTATCTATGAGGGTTATTCATGATCTATAGATTTATCCAACACAGCTTGATACAGCAGCTCAGGCGTGGCTTTTAACAGACCACTGCCAAAACCCCGTAACCACCAGACCAGTTGGGAGGTCAAATTGACCGTTGCTTGGATTGTCAGGGTGTCGTCGTCATTCAACGTGACAGTTTGGTCATCACTTAGCTTACTTTCAGTGAGGCTTTTTCCCGCTTGTTTGGTGAACTGTAGCTCAATAGGTGTGTTTTTGCCATGACTGGGTAGCTTACTAAATAGTGGATGACTAAAGCCCATCCCACCTGCATCCAAATACGTATCGAGTTGGAAGTTCTCAGGTGTTTGTGCCGCACTCTCAAGGATCTCCACGCTGGCAAATCGATGCAAGGCAAAGGTGCGGATGATGGCTTCTGGGTCGTCGGTACGGGTGGCCACTAAGTATATAATGACGCCGCGCTGGATAATCGCAATGGGATTTAGGGTGTATTCACTGGCCTGTGATTTGTTGCTGCGTGTGTAGCAGGCCTTTATCTGTAATTGATAAAATAAAGCATGGTAAATATTGTCTTTGCTGTCTAAGTCAATGTGCGGCGCAATCAATGGCTGAGTGGCAGGTTCGATACGCACTCGATCTATCCACGAATGGGTCACCTTACTGTTTTTAAGCTGTCGCCGTGCTAAATCAAACCAAGGGAACAACTCATCTAAGATAACGGGGGGCAAAAGTTGGGTGAGATTGGCCTCAACCATATTAAAAGCGACTGCTTGCGACAGATTCATATGCGGTAAGCTTTGTAAGGGCGCGTCATCGCACCAGCGCCACCCTTGGGGATTGGCGTTGTTTTTTTCGATAGGGAAGCGTTTGGCCAGCGCATTTAAGTCACGCTGTACTGTGCGTAAGCTGATGTCAAAACCTGCCATGATAAGCTGCTCAAATACGTGTGTCGTGCCGACCCAGCGATTGCGCTGTAGTTGGGACAGCACTTGCCATTGCCGTGCCGTCGTTGCTGCGCCATGTCGATCATCGCTGGCACTTTCTGAGGCACTACTGTCTGTCGCAGCTGGCGTATTAGCCTGCTCGTTAGGGTCCGTCTGAACGTGCAGGGAGTTGGCGTCAGTAAGAGGTACAGTCATTAAGAGATAGCCTTTATGAAGTCACAGTCAGTTTTTACCCGTTTTTGGTGGGCCATTCACAGTTTATCATCGCAGAAAAGCAGCGCAGCGTCTAGGGACGTTCGTCTGTAATCACGTATCCTCATAGACTGCTTTTATTTTATAGGAGATTGACTATCATATAAGGAATTATTTGACCTCATCGTTATCAATGTTTTGTTCGTCATCGTGCGCCCCATTGCTGGTTACTTCGCTGTTATTTTTCTCATCCTGACGTTTATCTTTTCTGCTTTTGTCCTCTTTTTTTTGACGTTTGGCTTTGCGCTTTTTCTTGTCTTCTTTTTTTGACTTTTTATCGTCAATGTCATCTTCTTCGTTTTGATTTTCATCCCACAACATCAAACGGCTTAACACTTTGCCAAACAACGTGTCTTTGCGATAGCGACCTTTTTTGTTCATCGTGTCGATAGGCAGGCCGGTCATCAATGATAAGGCTTCACTTAGCGTATGGACGCCATAAATGTGAAAGCTGCCAGCGTTAACGGCGTCTATAATGTCGTCACGCAGCATGAGTTGTTTGACATTGGCCATCGGTATGACCACCCCTTGCTGGCCCGTCAGTTCTTGCTCGCGGCAGGCATCAAAAAACCCTGCAATTTTAGCATTGATACCGCCCACGGCTTGTACTTCACCCAGCTGGTTCATGGAGCCTGTGATGGCAAAAGATTGGTCAATAGGTACGTTTGCTAAGGCGGACAATAACGCACAGCCTTCGCTGACAGTGGCGCTATCGCCATCTATATGCGCGTAGCTTTGTTCAAAAGCAAGCGAGGCGCTAAAGTTTAAGGCATGGTGTTGACTAAATAACGCACGCAAATAGCTGGTCATAATCAGCATGCCCTTGGCGTGTAAACTGCCGCCCAAATCTACATCGCGCTCAATATCGAGTATTTCTCCGGCGCCGATATTTGGTTGAATAACAGCGGTCAGACGTGCTGGCATACCAAACTCACTATCAGCATAACTGACCACCGTGAGCGCGTTCACTTGTCCGACCGCACGGCCTTGAGTTTGGATCAGCTGTTGGCCATTTTTAAGCTCATCCCAATACAAGTCACGCAAGTATCCTGAGCGCTCATCCATATCATTGATGGCTTGCGTGACGTGTTCAGCAGTCACAATACTCTCATCGTTTAAACGCGCATGACGGTTGGATTCATGCAGGAGTTTAATCAATAAATCGCTGTGTAGGCTCAAGCGGTCTTGTTCTTCCGCTTGTAAGCTTAAATGCTCAAGCAAAGTGGCTTGCGCGTGACGATCAAATGGGTAAAGGTTGGCATAGTCTATGATGTCAGCCATTTTGGCGACCAGTGCCAATTCGTGCTCGCTGGTACGTATCACATCATCATGAAAGTCAGCGCGAACTTTGAAGACGGCATCAAACTCAGGCTCAAGCTCAAGCAGCTCATAATATAAATCCGCTTCGCCTAACAAAATAACCTTAATATCAAGGTCGATTGGCGCAGGCGATAACGATAAGCTGCCTGTTAAGGTCAGCATTTGCTCAAGGCTTGACAGCTTAATTTTGCGTGATTGTAAGGCACGCTTGAGCCCTTGCCATGCATAAGGGTGCTCGAGTAAGTGGCTGGCCTCTAACAATAGGTAGCCACCATTGGCACGATGTAGCGCGCCGGCTCGAATCATACTAACATCCGTCGTCACTGTGCCTAATTGCGTGATTTGCTCAACATGTCCCAATAAGTTTAAGTGTGTTGGCAAGTCTTCAAAGATGACAGGGGCGCCACTATCAGGCGGGTGACTGACAATGACATTGACCGCATAGCGGCTTGGCGTTGTGGCGAGCACTGCCGTCACAAACTCTTCATCATCGCCGTTGACGATACGCTCTACGTGAGTGACCATATCGGCAAACACCGCTTTGAGGTAGTCAATGACAAGTGGATGAGCGGAAAACTGCTCATAAACAGGCGCAAATAAAGGCTGTAATGCACGCCTTGCAATACTACGATGCAGCGCTTCTATGGCGTCATTGGCTTCGTCTTCTAGCTGTTCTAAAGCGATGGTCAGCTGACTTAGCCGTTTTTGCATGTGGTTTTTTTGTGCAAAGTTACTCAGTTCAGCTTCATATTCTCTATTACCGTAGTCAGTAGGACGGTCATTTGTACTAGGGCGACCCTCCTTATTACGGCCACTTGTTTCTGATTCACTGATATGGCTGTCAGAGGCTTTAGGGCTATGACCATCATGATCGTTGTTCTCTGTTGGTAGTTGGCTCGGATGGACAAACATCGCTTTATTATCAAAGGAGCGAAACGTCAACGCTAGGTCATATTGCTTGCCTTCAGCATTGAGCGCTTCATAAGCATGACTCTCTTGCTCGTGCGTGTTGTTTTTAATGGCTTCGATTTTGCTTTGGTACTGATCACTACGAAAGCGTTGACTTAAGCGTTTTTTTGCTTGTTGCCATAAACTGTTGATTTGCTGTTGCAGTAGTGCGGCTTGACCAGCAGGCAAGCGCAAAGCCAAGGGCGTACGGGGATCGGTGAAGTTATGCACATAGACCCAATCATCAGGGGTCGGTGCGTCGGCGGCAATGCGATTGAGTAAGCGGCTGATAATAGTACGCTTACCTAAGCCATTTTCACCAGCGGCAAACACGTGATAGCCACTGGCTTTGATGTCCAAAGCAGTCTGCAAGGCTTTGATTGCACGCTGTTGCCCAAAACCAACGTCTAAATCAGGCGCTGTGCGTGTGTCTGTTGGTAGCTCACTTGGCTCACTATAACGCTTTAGTTGTTCTGCGGTAATAAGGCAGCGTTGTTTAACGTCAGTAAAAACAGGGTGCGGCGTGTCTGATGCTTGCTGATTGTCTTTCAATGTAGAAATAGGTGTTGCCATATTATTAGTGTCTTTACGATTAGTGTATTTTAATACTTGAGATATAGGAGGGTGTGGCTGTCGGTCATAAGTGTTTGGTAGATCGTTTTAAAAGCGCCCTACGTTTACTGGGTTTTTATGAGGAACATTTGCCAGTTAATAAAAATAGCTTACAAGCTACCATAACGCTGTAGATAAGTATCATGAGTCAAGTATAGCGGTAAATAAACAGTAGTTTTGCAGCTATTAAACAAGATTAATGTGCTTCATGTCAGGGCAGATAGTATAAGATGTCTCACATTGACGCAATCTGCAACTATTCAATAGGCAGGCTGCATGATAAAATAGACGGTTCACATGTCAAAACTGGATAATACGTTGTATGTCAGCTTCTACTAAAACCTCTTCATCGTCTGCTAGTATGGGCAATATCCATATTGACCCGACGGGCTTTGTAAAGCTCGGCTCACAACTGCCAGCGCTCGCCAATACCTTGTCACAAGCAATAAACACGCTAAGTCTACCCTTAAGTGAGACGCAGCAGCGCATGCTATTATTGTACTTAGATCAGCTTTTGTTATGGAATAAAGCGTATAATCTGACCGCAATTACCGATCCAGAAGAAGCACTGATCAAACATGTGATTGATTGTTTGGCTATTATAACGCATTTGCCGTCAGGGTCACTGCTTGATATCGGTACTGGGGCAGGTTTGCCGGCGGTTATTATCGCGATTTGCCAGCCTGAGCGTCAGTGTACGGCACTTGATAGTAATCAGAAAAAAATCCGTTTTATTAAGCAAATCAGTAGCGAGCTGGGTTTAACTAATATGCAGCCTATTGCCTCACGTATTGAAGCACATGAGGCCAGCTACGATGTGGTCACGTCCAGAGCGTTTGCCAGCTTGATTGACTTTGTTGAAGTAGCGCAGCCACGGTTGGCGGACAAGGGTTATTTATGCGCCATGAAAGGTAAAGCGCCAAGCGACGAAGAGCTACAAGCACTTGAGGGTGATTGGTTGATAAAAACCATTAAATTGACCGTACCACGCCTGCATGACAGTCGTCATTTAATTGAATTGTCGGCTAAAAATGTCTAAGCTATGAGCACCTTGTTGAGGTAGCAGTCATGCAACAGCAGTATGGTAGTGATGACAATTCAGTGCTAGGAATGACGATAGTTGACACAAAAAGAATAGAATAATAGTAACAGACCCTAATTAAATTGAGTGAGTGTATGGAAATCATAGCAATTGCGAATCAAAAAGGCGGCGTAGGCAAAACCACGACGGCAGTAAATTTGACCGCGAGCTTGGCTGCTAAGCACAAGAACGTACTGCTGATTGACTTAGACCCACAGGGCAATGCGACCAGTGGTACTGGTGTGGACAAAAACGAGCTGGGACTGACCATCGCTGATGTGCTACTTGATGGTGTGTCGCTGTCCGATGCGATTGTCAGTAGTCCTGCAGGGTTTGACGTGATCGGTGCCAATCGTGATTTGGCCGGCATGGATATTACTTTGATGGGTAAGGCTGACAGTCACGAGTTGTTTAAAACAGCGATGGCTGATTTGGTCAATGACCAAGTAGCGACGCAAAAGCAGCCATACGATTATGTGATTATCGATTGTGCGCCAAGCTTGAACTTGCTGACGATTAATGCGTTGGTTGCGACTGATGGAGTGATTATTCCGATGCAGTGTGAATACTACGCCCTAGAGGGATTGGCAGATTTGTCGCAAACCATTGAGCGTTTGACAGAGCTTAATCCTAAGCTGTATATCCGCGGTGTGGTAAGAACGCTATTTGATGCGAGGAACACATTGGCTCGTGACGTGTCTGCTGAATTAGAAGCTCACTTTGGCGATATTATGTATAAAACTCACATTCCAAGAAATATTCGCTTGGCAGAAGCGCCTGCCCATGGCCTGCCTGTGATCGCGTATGAAAGATGGTCCAAAGGGGCGCGTGCTTATCAAAAATTAGCAGCAGAAGTGATAAAACAAAGCCGCTAATGATAGGGCGCATCAGTGAATATAATGGTGTGTAAGAGAAACTGACCAGTCAGCAGTGAACGCACCCAGTTAGGTAATAAAACAATTAATATTGTATCTTTAGTAAGCCGCATTAATCATTATTTGGCTTTTATTTTAGCGTTAGAGGATAGGTAATCATGGCGAAGAAGAGAGGGTTGGCTGCCAATCGAGGCTTGGATGCCTTGTTGGGGTCAATCAAAAAAGAAAAGCAAATTACCGCCTCTGCCTTGCAAGACGATATGGCTGCGCGTGACCATGCTTTGCCAGCTGACACGCCAACTAAACATGCGCCAGCTCATCCAGACCGTGCAAAACCTAGTGAGACGTTGATTGCCAAGCCAACGGCTCCTGACACGTCTGATACCAGTCATCGAAAAGCGCGTTTGCCGCGTACGACCAGTAAAGCCGCTGCCAACAAGTCGCGTGGTATTGGCTCGGATACGAGCGTAGAAGACCAAATCAGCTTGGTGCAAATCGATGTGACGCGTTTGCAAGCTGGCAAGTATCAACCGCGCCGTGATATGAGTGAAACGGCGCTTGCAGAGCTGGCGTCTTCTATTGAACAACATGGCGTGATGCAGCCTATTGTTATACGTCCATTGCTTGCGAATGAAGATAAAAGTGAAGCATTCGTGACTCATGAAATCATTGCGGGTGAACGTCGCTGGCGTGCAGCAAAGATGGCAGGAAAGTCCGTTATTCCAGCAATTGAGCGCGCCTTATCCGATGAGTTGGCGATTGCACTAGCGCTGATTGAAAATATCCAGCGTGAAGATCTATCAGTGATCGAACAGGCTGCCGCATTACAGCGCTTTCATACAGAGTTTGGTATGAGTCACGCTATGATCGCTGAGGTAGTTGGTAAAGCACGCACGACGGTATCGAATCTACTGCGTCTGAACCAGCTGCATGATACGGTAAAGGATCATTTGGCAAACAGCGCTCTAGATATGGGGCACGCGCGTACACTTTTAGCCCTATCATCTGACCAGCAGCCTATCATTGCCCAAAAAATCATTGATGGCGGTATGACGGTGCGCGAAGCGGAAAAGCTGGTTAAATCCATTTTGCAACCACCGCCTAAAACCAACCGCACCGAACAAGTACAATCTCGCGATGCTGAGCAGTTGACGCAACGTCTGACAGACGTGCTAGGGGCGCAGGTAAAACTGAAGCATAAAAAAGACGGTCAGGGTAGCGTTGAGATATTCTTCCATAGTCAAGATCAGCTGGCCGCTTTGATTAAGCACATAGAAGCGCAGGGTTGAGGCATTAAACCCGTTTGCAGTGACGGTTCCAATTTCAAGTGTTTTGGCAATGTCTGTTTTTATAAAAATATAAAAGAGAGTCAGTATGTGGGAGTTGGTGAAAGCGGGTGGTTGGCTCATGACGCCTATTGTGGTGTGCTCAATATTGGCGTTGGTTATCATTATCGAGCGTAGCCATACTTTACAGTTTAACAAAATTGTACCGAGCAGACTGCGCGAGCAGTTGATAACCCGCCTACGGGAAAATGGGGATATTGGCCGCACACAACTGATGAACGTGAAAGAAAAAACGGCGCTTGGTGACATTTTAGCGACTGGTTTGCTGTATCGTCAGTATGGATTAGAGTCGATGACGATGCATATGCAGAATCGTGCGAGCGTGCAAGTTCACCAATTAGAAAAAAACATCAATATGCTAGGCACCATCGGGGCCATTGCGCCGCTACTAGGTTTGCTGGGCACGGTATTGGGTATTATCTCTTCATTCTTAGCGATTACGGATGGGGCGATGCAAGATCCCACAATGCTTGCAGCTGGCGTGTCACAGGCGCTCATCACTACGGCTGCAGGGATGATTGTTGCTATCCCTGCGCTTGTTGCTTATCGTTACTTTCAGCGCCGCATTATCGATATTAATGCTCAATTTGAGACCCAAGCTGGGCTTATGATTCAAGAGCTGTACGACTATCAGTTGTTTGACAGCACGCATCTTTCTGGTTTTAATCAGGCTGATCATGGTACAGCGTTAGATGGGAGGGTGGGCTATGGGTCGTCAGTGAACCCCTCAGATCTAGACAAAGTGGCCACAGCCAATGCTTAACACAGCAATCATGTTAGTAAGCCTCGAGCCTAGGGTTATTAGGTAAATTAAAGAGAGTGATATGCGCTTTAGAAAACCGACGGTTGAACCACTTGAAATTAATTTGACCCCGATGATTGACTGCTTACTGTTTTTGATCGTGTTTTTGCTACTGGCAACCTCGTTTAATCACTTTAGTCGTTTAAACATCATTCTCCCTGAAGCTGAAGGTGTCGCACTGACCGAGCAAAAAAACAGCATCGAGGTGGCGGTACAAGAGGACGGCAGTTATTTGGTCAATGGCATCACCCTTGCCAGCAGCAATGAAGCTGAGTTAACCAGCATGCTACAGCAAGAAGCGGGTAATAACCGTGATATGCTGTTTGTTATTGCCGCGGATGCCAACGCCACGCACCAATCTGTCGTGCGGGTGATGGATGTCGCTGGTAAACTCGGGTTTTTAAACCTCAATATCAGTACGGTCGTGCCACTTGGCCAACCGTTGCCGCAATAATATATAGCAAATTTTTGCCACAAATAAACCCTATAAGACTGTGTGGTAAGCACAGCCTATTCATAATATAACTCCCAAACTGAGGCTTTTATGAGCCAAGCATATCAACCTGACTCTACAAAAACTTCTGCTAAAAAAGTGTCAGTCGCATCATCAGGCACACCCAAACATAAGACATTATTGCGGCTATTGAGCTATCTAAAACCGTACTGGTGGGCCCTGCTGCTAACCATTTTAGGCTTTGCTATTAATGCGGGAACAGAAATTTGGATTGCTAAGTTATTGCAGTACATTACTGATGCTATCAATCAGAATGATCAGAGCAAGCAAAATTTGTTTCCATTTATGATTATCGGACTGTTTTTTGTACGCGGTGTCGGTAGTTTTTTGGGTAATTATTATTCTGCTTTGGTGTCACGCAATCTGGTTTATGAGCTGCGTGTGGAAGTCTTTAATAAACTGCTGCGCTTGCCAAGCTCATTTTTTCTGGCCAATCCAGCTGGTACCATCTCGTCTAAATTGATATTTGATGTTGAGCAGGTAACGGCTGCTAGTACAGACTCAATGAAGACCTTATTACGTGATGGTTTGACAGTCGTGGCACTGATAGGTTTTTTGCTTTATAGCAATTGGCGCCTGACCTTAATTTTATTTGTCGTACTCCCTCCTATATTGTGGTTAATCCGTGTGGCCTCCAAGCGCTATCTTAGACTGTCTAAAGGCATACAAGAGACGATGGGCGACGTCAGTCACATCACTAATGAGGTTATCGGTGGCTATCAAGTGGTCAAAAACTATGGTGGGCAAGCCTACGAAGCCAAGCGTTTTGATAAAACCTCAAAAAAGAACTTGCGCCAGGGTATGAAGGTCGTCGTGACCAACAGCATCAATACGCCAGCCGTGCAGCTACTAATGGCAATAGCCATGTCGGTTGTGGTATGGCTCGCCTTGCGTCCAGCGGTGATAGACAACATCTCTGCCGGTGCCTTTATCTCCTATATCGCGGCTGCAGGCTTGCTCAGTAAGCCGGTGCGTTCGCTGACTGATGTCAACCAAAAACTGCAAAAAGGGCTTGCCGCTGGTGAATCAATATTTGCGTTATTAGATGAGCCAGAAGAACAAGATACAGGGGTGCTTAGCCCAGCTTTGACAGGTGAAATCAAACTGGATAATGTTAGCTTGGTTTATCCAGACTCTACTGTGGCCTTGCGTGACTTTACGTTAGACGTAAGAGCGGGTGAGACGGTAGCTTTGGTCGGGCGAAGTGGCGCGGGCAAATCGTCTTTGGTTAATCTGTTGACACGTACTTTATCGACCACGTCAGGTCACATTACGCTAGATGGTATACCGATTGAGGATATTACTCTCGAGTCTCTACGCGCGCAGATTGCGATGGTCAATCAGCAAGTGGTGCTGTTTAATACCACCGTATTTAACAATATCGCTTATGGTGGCTTAGCCAATAAGACACAAGCGGAAGTTGAGAGAGCCGCAAAAGATGCCTTTGCGCATGATTTTATTATGAAGATGCCAAACGGCTATCAAAGTCAAATCGGTGCAGAAGGGTTACAATTGTCTGGCGGACAGCGTCAGCGCTTATCGATTGCTCGTGCCTTATTAAAAGATGCGCCAATTTTGATCTTAGATGAAGCCACCAGCGCCCTTGATAATGAATCAGAATACTACATTCAGCAAGCGCTTGATAATGTTATGAAAGACCGTACAACGTTGGTCATTGCTCACCGTTTGACAACGATTGAGTCAGCCGATCGTATCGCTGTCTTAGATGGTGGGCAGATTGTTGAGCTCGGCACCCATGATGAGCTGATGCAGCAACAAGGCCACTATGCGCAAATGTATGAACGTGATTTTGAGTAAGTGTAGTAGATATTTTAGGACAACTTTGACGTTTACGCAGCGTTAAACCAGTAGGATAAATGGCCAACCCTAATGAGTATTGAGACGACAGTAACGCGTGCATGGCAACGTCAAGCCGCTTGGCTATGGCTGCTGCTACCTATTAGCTGGTTATATGGCCTCATTACGACGATTCGTCGTTATGCTTATAAGGTGGGGGTGTTATCCAGTTATCGTGCGCCCGTACCTGTTATGGTTATTGGCAATATTAGTGTAGGCGGTAGTGGCAAGACACCATTGATTATTGCTTTGGTAGACTACTTGCAAGATCAAGGCATTAAAGTTGGTGTTATTAGCCGCGGCTATGGCGGCGACACCAGCCAGATGCCAACGCTGGTTAGAGACACCAGTTTGCCCAATGTGGTAGGGGATGAGCCCTGTTTAATTGTCAACATGACAGGGGTGGCCATGGCGGTATGCCCCAATCGCGCGCAAGCGATTACCACCTTGTTAGAGGCTTATCCTGATTTGCAATTGATTATTGCCGATGATGGTTTACAGCACTATGCTCTGCAACGTGATATCGAATGGATTGTGGTAGATGCGGCACGGGGTTTTGGTAACAAACAGCTACTACCCACAGGGTTTTTACGTGAACCAATGTCACGGTTAGAAGGGGCAAGTGTCATTTACCATAAAAGCCTAGAGGCTGTAGCAGCTCAGACTCGTAAACGTCAAAAGGACAGTCGTCAGCCTCAAGTTAATGACCAGACAATGCATCTAAAAGCAGATGATATGCAGCTTTTATGGCAATCTGCATCATTTAATAATCCCATAAGTAGCAAACCGCCTAAAAAGGGTAGCAAGGTACATGCAGTGAGTGGTATCGGCTATCCGCAGCGCTTTTTTGATACCTTAAACTTACTTGGCTTTGAAGTTATCGGGCATCCTTATCCTGACCATTATGATTTTAGCTTGGCTGAGCTGTTACAGTATAGCGATTATCCAGTCGTTGTTACCACAAAAGACGCGGTAAAAATAAGAGCGCTTTTATTAAAGTATACCGCCGAGCAAGCGCTAACGGATGAGTATATAGAACTGGTGAGTAGGTTATGGGTGTTACCCGTCACCGCCGTGCTCTCTGACAGCTGTTATGCTCGTTTGGAGCAGCAGCTAAAACAGGTAGGCATTCAAATCAAAAAAAAGTAAAGACACCAAAGCAAACAATGGATAATGCTGTAAACCATATAAAAATTGCCATAGGAATAACGCATGTTACCAGTCGACCTCACAACCGCTAAAACGCATATTGTCATTCCTGCGCGCTTTAAAAGCACACGGCTACCCGGTAAGCCATTATTGAGTATTCATGGCAAGCCCATGATTCTTTGGGTAGCTGAAAAGGCACAGGCAGCACATTTCGCGGATGATATGTGCATTGCCACGGATGATGAGCGCATTGCGCAAGTATGCACGGATGCTGGGTTTGAGGTGGTGATGACCAGTAGTGAGCACGTGTCAGGCACTGACCGTTTGGCCGAAGTCGCTGCTCTCAAAGGTTGGGCTGAGCATGATATTATCGTCAATATGCAGGGTGATGAACCACTGGTGCCGCCGTTATTATTGGAGCAAGTGAAGACGCTTTTGGTAGCAGACAGTGACAGCGTGATGGCCACTTTGTGTGAGCCTATCGACGACTATGAGACTTTTATGCGTCCATCAGTGGTCAAAGTGGTCAGTCAACATTCTGAGAGCAGACAACGTGCGTTGTACTTTAGCCGAGCACCCATTCCTTGCGAGCGTGATGTTGTATTGGCCAATGAGCGTGACAAACAACCACCAAAAAATGCTTATCGTCATTTAGGGTTGTATGCTTATCGCGTCAGTCTGTTGCAGCAGTTTGTGCATTGGCCACAAACACCGCTTGAGGTACTCGAAAGCCTAGAGCAACTACGGGTTTTAGAGAATGGTGGACATATCGCGATTGCCGCCGCTGCCTGCCAGTTACCAGCAGGTGTCGATACCCAAGAAGACTTGGATCGTTTAAATGCGATGAGCTTAGCCGATTTTCAAAACCCTGCTGAATCATAGCCATGAGTGATATGATGGAAAATAAAGGCGTAGTAGAGACCACAGACAGCATGTATTTTGCGCCGTTATTACCGTGGCAGCGAGAATTGTGGTCGCAATTGACGCAGCGGGTGCTGACGTCACAGCAGTCTTTGCCTCATGCGCTGCTCGCAGCAGGTATGCAGGGGATGGGCAAACGTGCGTTTGTATGGCGGTTCGTGGCTTGGTTACTGTGCCATGAGAGAGACCGCCATCCCACAGGTGCTTGTACAGAATGTGAGAGCTGTCAGTGGCTAAAATCAGGGACGCATCCAAGCTTGCAAGTGTTACCGATTGCTTGTATGCCAAATGGTGTGGACCATGCTGATAACACAGAAAAATTGAGTAGCAAAGCAACAGATAAAAAAAATGCCAAAGCAGTTAGCAGTAGCACACTTAAGATTAAAGTGGATGACATTCGTGCCTTGCAGCCTTTTATTTATCAAGGTGGGCAAGGGATGCGCATTTGTGTGTTAGATCATGCTGAGCAAATGACAGTTGCTGCGGCCAACGCGTTACTCAAAACGTTAGAGGAACCACAAGCACAGGTTCATTTGTTTTTAATGAGTGATGCGCCCGCCCAGTTATTGCCCACCATCAAAAGTCGTGTCCAGCAGCTGGCATTGCAAACAATTGAGTCTACGGTAGCCGTTGATTATGTGACACAAGCGCTAGGCCATACCATCAATCGTGAAGCGGTCAGTACGGCGGCAATTGAGCAGCTTATCCAACTTGCAAATGGTGCACCGCTCGCCGCGATAGCCATGGCGCAAGCACCATGGTATGACAAGCGTGCCCTGTGGCTGACCACGTGGCAGGCATTACGTAGTGGTAAGCGCAGTAGTGTGGCCGCAAGTGATTATTGGCAAAATCAGCTGGATGTCAAAGAATTTATCCAACTGTCTGAGATGATGCTGCTTGATTTGCGCCGTGTCTGTCTAGGGCTGAGCGCTCTACAAAATGATGTCAATCTAACAGCGATTTTAGACGTTTATCAACCTGCTGACAGTGGACTTGTAGCGTTTGCCAGTAGCTTACAAGAGGGCAAAACTGCGCTGCAACAAAATGTGCAAGAAAAATTTGTCTATGATAAGCTGATGCAAGAATTGGCATCCTTATAAAGAACTACATAAAGAACTACTATCGCGATTCATGATAGCTTGTTTGATGCGTCATAAAGGTGTTGGTCTATATACCATTAGTAACACATATCATATCCAATTAATGAAGGAAGCTGACTATGGCAATGCCAGGACGTGGCGGGATTTTAACCTGTCATATTGAAAATATCGACACGTTATACGCCAGCTATCTCTCCTTTGTAAACAATGGCGCCTTATTTGTGCCCTCGAACCAAGCTCAGCAATTAGGCAATGAAGTGTTTATCGCTGTTACTTTACCCAACTCTAGCGAACGTTTACCCATGAATGGCAAGGTGGTTTGGATAAACTCTAAAACACAAGGCGGACGTCCAGCCGGTTTTGCGGTGCAGATTGGGACTGATGTGGCGGGTCAAAGAATTAAAAACGAAGTTGAAAGATTATTGGCGGGTAAAGTAGAGGGTGTGCAGTCCACTTATACCATGTAAGGTTTGTCTTATCTGTACCTATCTACAATGAAAACGACTGTATCAGGGCTAGGCTTTGTACAAATCATCGAAAAAAACCGCGTTATAAGCATATAAGGCGGTTTTTTTGTCGGCGAAATAAGCGTTGATAGAATGAGTACGGTTAATAACGGGGTGGTACATACATGTCGTCTGGTATAGGTTCGCGATAGTACTCGTCATCACGTTTGCGCTCAGGTAACTCCACCTCTTCCCGAGGCACTTCTTTGTAAGGGATTTGTTCTAGTAGGTGCGCAATACAGTTTAGCCTTGCGCGTTTTTTATTATTTCCTTCGACAACCCACCATGGGGCTTCAGGAATATGAGTCCGCTCAAACATGGTCTCTTTTGCCTTGGTGTAGTCCTCCCACCGTCGCCGAGATTGTAAATCCATCGCTGACAGCTTCCATTGTTTAAGGGGATCATGGATACGGCTCATAAAGCGCGAGTGCTGCTCATCATCGGTAATTGAAAACCAATACTTTACTAAGCGGATGCCTGAACGTACCAACATACGTTCAAATTCAGGAACCGACTGAAAAAACTCTTCATATTGCTCATCAGTACAAAAGCCCATGACGCGCTCGACACCCACACGGTTGTACCAACTACGATCAAACAGAACAATTTCTCCCGCTGCGGGCAAGTGTGCTACGTAACGCTGAAAATACCATTGTGATTGCTCGCGCTCAGTCGGTGCAGGTAGGGCGGCCACTCTACAAACGCGTGGGTTTAAACGCTGAGTGATACGTTTGATCGCACCACCTTTACCTGCAGAGTCCCGACCTTCAAATATCACGACGATACGCTCGCCGCGATCAACCACCCAATCCTGTAATTTGATAAGCTCTCGCTGTAGTCGCACCAATTCTTGGAAATACGTACGGCGATCCAACCTTTCTTGTTCGCTCATCTCGCGTCCGTCAAAACGAAAATCACGGATGTAATCATCTATTTCGTTTTCAAGCTCTTCATCATAAGTGTCAATGAGGTCTTCATGCATCTTACGACGTAGCTCGTCGTTAAAGACTTCTTTGTCCATACGTTCAATAAAGCTGTCTTGTTCAGGTGTGCTAAGCTCCTTACGCTCTTGCCGCGTTAGGGATTTTGGGTCAATGGCCGATGGGATATTACCCATAAAAAACTCCTAATAGTGTTGTTATGATTTTTATTGGTTATCCCCTTACTTTAGCATATCTCCTAGTGCGGCTATGAGTTGGCTACGTTTTATTATTGTGTTATTGAAGAGAGTTTGACTAAGTTGTTTTTTTGGGATGGAGTGAGCACACAAAAACACCCTTTAATCTATGGATTAAAGGGTGCCGTAAAATACCAAAGCTACTTGTTTGTTGACTACAGCAAATAAAGATCTATTTCTCTAATATGCAAGTCACCCCTTGACCACCAGCGGCACAGATAGAAATTAGGGCACGGCCAGAGCCTTTTTGATCCAGTAACTTAGCAGCAGTGGCTAAAATACGACCACCAGTCGCAGCGAATGGGTGGCCTGCCGCCAATGAGGAACCATTTACATTGAGTTTGCTGCGATCAATAGACCCAAGCGGTGCATCAAGCCCTAAACGCTCTTCACAGAATGTCTCGTCTTCCCAAGCCGCGAGTGTCGATAACACTTGTGAAGCAAAGGCTTCATGGATTTCATAAAAATCAAAATCTTGTAGCGTCAAACCAGCACGTTCAAGCATGCGCGGTACGGCATAGGCTGGTGCCATTAGTAGCCCTTCTGTCGTTCCAGACTTACCAATGAAGTCAACGGCAGCAGTTTCTTGATGAACGATATAAGCCAGTGGCTTAAGACCATGTTCTTTTGCCCACTCATCAGTACCTAATAGGACACAAGAAGCGCCATCGGTTAGGGGGGTAGAGTTGGCAGCTGTCATCGTTGGATTGGCGTTCTTTTTGCCGAACACAGGTTTTAACTTACCTAGCTTTTCCAACGTAGTATCTGGGCGTAAGTTATTGTCACGTGTCAGACCTTTGTATGGAGTGATTAAGTCATCAAAGAAACCTTCATCGTAGGCACGCGCAAGGTTTTGATGGCTGTTGAAAGCAAGCTCATCTTGGGCTTCGCGGCTGATATTCCACTCAAGTGTGGTGATTGCTTGGTGTTCACCCATCGACAGTCCAGTACGGGGTTCACCGTTTTGCGGCGAATCTATCAAGTCTTTTGGGTTGAGGCCCATCAGTGCTTTTAAACGTTGTTTGTTGTTTTTTGCGGCACCTAATTTAATCAGTACTTTACGTAGACCATCGCCAATTGCGATAGGCGCATCAGAGGTGGTATCGACACCGCCGGTAATGGCTGAATCGATAAGTCCTAACGCAATTTTATTGGCAGAGGCAAACGTCGCTTGCAAACCAGTACCACACGCTTGCGAGATGTCATAAGTTGGCGTATGGGGATTAAGTGCTGTGTTTAGAGTGGCTTCACGAGTTAAATTGATATCACGGCTTAGCTTCATGACTGCACCTGCCACCACTTCACCCAATACTTCGTCTTGCAGGTTGTAGCGTTCAATCAGACCGTCTAAAGCGGCAGTCAGCATGTCTGTATTGCTGACATCAGCGTATGAGCCGTTTGAACGGGCAAATGGGATACGGTTACCACCTAAGATAGCCACCCGGTTTTGACCTGAGGCTGGCTTGGTTTTGCTGGCTTTTTTAGCCGTATTCGCTGATTTTTTGTTAGCTGTCTTTTCAGCTTTATCATCCTTTGCTTCTTTTTTGGTACTGGTTGACTGGTTATCCGTAGGTTTTACGTCAGCCGCTTTTGAGTTTGCAACCGTGTCAAAAACATTTGGCTCATTGGTGTCGGTAGTAGCGGAATCAGTCACTGAGTCTTTGTTATCTTCGTCATGAGCTTTTACAACCGTGCTTTCGACAACAGGGCTATCAGAGTGATTATTTTTATTACTCATAGTATTATCCTTAAAAAATATGGGTAGAAGAAAAATGGGCGTTCAAATCAATAAAATAAAAAGTATGGGTTAAATCAGTGAAAACAAACAATGAGCAAATACTATCATTTATGCCGCCTTATAGATGTTTAAGATAAAGCGTTTTTTATACCCTTAATGTATGTCTTTGGCAAATTGTGTGTCACTTTTATAAGAGCAGTCACCACTTTGGGCGCACAAACACCATTTACATATACCAGTGAGTATCAAGTACTGGCATTGCATATTGGTGTTTTTAATAATATATTGTTATCGATAATTGCATTCCCCATAACTTATAGGTCTAATTTTAGCACAATCTGGTATTTTTTGACGCTAGAAAAGATTGCCAGCTTGTATACTAGCTTGTTTACAGATTGTTGTAGACATCGGCAGTTTTTGGACTTGTTTATGATGAAAGTGTATAGTTAAGATAAGTTTTAGACCCATTTATGAAATATCGATGATGATGTTGATGCGCCTATACATATAATAGGAGCATTGCATTTTCTGTTTACTATTATTTAACCATTAGCTATAGGATTATATTATGTCAGACCGTTATGGTGATTTTGTTCAGTCTTCTATTGGCAAAAAGGTTGCCAAGAATCTAGGCTTACCTTTACCTGTGTCTCTTGATCGTTTTGAGAGTGGTGAGCGTTTGGTACGCGGGAGTGTGCTGGTTGGACGCGCTGATGGTGAGAATAAAAGTGTTAGCGAGTCAGTAGCGCGTATTTTGGCAGACGTCCATGCAGAAGTTTTCGTGAATAGTCGTGATGATATCAAAGACGCACTTGCAGATGCAGGCGTAGAAGCAAAAGCCAACACGGGTGGCGATGATAAATTCAAAGTTTTATTGTTTGATGCCAGTAATATTAGTAACGCCGATCAGCTCAAAGAAGTATATGAGTTCTTTCACAGCGTTGCTCGTCGCGTCGAAAAATCTGGTCGCGTGATCGTCATTGGCCGTCCGCCAGAACGCATTACTGATATCGATACTGCTTTGGCGCAGCGTTCGCTTGAAGGCTTTGTAAAGTCAGTGGGTAAAGAGTTTAAGCGTGGTGTTACCGCTCAGCTTATCTATGTTGAAGAAGGGGCTGAGCAAAACCTAGATTCGACTTTGCGCTTCTTTACGTCAGCACGTTCAGCCTATGTCTCAGGACAGGTAGTACGTGTTAGCAAAGGCGAGTCAGTCGATGTGGATTGGACTCAACCACTAGGCGGAAAAACCATGCTGGTGACTGGTGCCAGTCGCGGTATCGGTGAAGCCATCGCCCGTGTATTGGCCCGCGAAGGCGCTCATGTTATCTGTCTTGACGTACCGCAGCAACAAGCGGATCTGCAAAAAGTTGCTAGCGAAATCAGCGGCTCTATCTTAACCGTTGA
Organism: Psychrobacter sp. UBA3068; assembly: GCF_002366815.1. Taxonomy (NCBI): domain Bacteria; kingdom Pseudomonadati; phylum Pseudomonadota; class Gammaproteobacteria; order Moraxellales; family Moraxellaceae; genus Psychrobacter; species Psychrobacter sp. UBA3068. The sequence goes on from NZ_DFBY01000011.1 coordinate 81,365, forward strand.
TATTACTAGTGATGACGCTGGCGCCCAAATTGCAGACGCAGCGCAAAAGCGCGGTGGTTTGGACTCAGTCATTCACAATGCTGGCGTGACTCGTGATAAGACGTTGGCAAAAATGGACGAGAAAAAATGGGACATGGTTATCGATATCAACTTAAGCAGTATTGCTAAGTTGAACCGTTACTTGTTAGACAATGATATCCTAAAAGAAAACGCGCGTATCGTCTGTGTCTCATCAATCTCAGGTATTGCTGGTAACATGGGTCAAACCAATTATGCGACTTCTAAAGCGGGTGTTATTGGCTTGGTTAATGCCACAGCGAAGCAATTAGAAGACAACGCAAAAGGCATGACAATCAATGCTGTTGCCCCAGGATTCATCGAAACCCAAATGACCGAAGCCATTCCTTTTGCCATTCGTGAAGCAGGTCGTCGCATGAACTCAATGAGCCAAGGTGGTTTACCAGTAGATGTGGCTGAGACCATCGCGTGGTTGGCATCGCCTGCGTCTGGCGGTTTGAATGGCAACACAGTACGCGTTTGTGGTCAAAGCTTGCTCGGTGCGTAGCCCTCACCGCACAGTAAGCGTAGATAGGGTTTAGGTAGCTGGTAAATGTATGATATGTCATATTATTTCCAAATTACCTCACATATGCTTACGAAAAAATTGCTGATAAATTGTAATAAAGCTGCCCAAGGGTGGCTTTTTTATGATAAAAACACAAGGACTACAAGCTAAATGGCGCTTTGCCGTTGTAGCATTTTATGCGATTATTAGAATATAAGCTTATAACTCATTTAATGACAGGCTTTTATCAACGTCTTCATAGCATCTTTAGGTGCCTCAAGAAAATTTGCTCAAGCCCCACTTAGGATTTATTTATGTCAGACAAACATTATGATGCGTTGCCAAAAGCGCATACTACCTACGCCAATATCGTAAAAAGTTTACTGCCTATCGGCAATAGTGGCAAAATTAGTAGAGAACAATTGCCGCAAGCGACTTATTATGTGGATGATCTGCACATCGATCAGGAAAATTTAAACGATTATCGTAAAATCTGCGGTTTTACGGATAACGGTAAAGTGCCTATTACCTATTTTTCGGTACTGTCCCAAACACTGCAAATGAACATGATGGTCAAAGAGCCATTCCCGTTTGCCATGTTAGGTTTGGTGCATGTTGATAATAGTGTCACTCAGTATCGTCCTATTGGTGAGCGTGAAACGGTGGCCATGTCAGTCACTTTTGATAATTTACGTGACCATGCCCAAGGACAACAGTTCGACTTTGTGACTACCGTCAAATCAGAGAATGAGGTGATTTGGGAGGGGACCTCAACTTATCTGTCACGCAGCAAAAAGCCTAGCAGTAGCAAAGACAAGAAAAGCACCCCACGCCCCGTCACGGTTAAACCGCTGGTTAACGAGGAAGGGGTGCATAGTATCTTTGAGGTGCCAGAAGATATTGGCCGTCGTTATGCGTTTGTTTCAGGGGACTTCAATCTTATCCATTTACATCCACTATCAGCGCGTGCATTTGGCTTTCCTAAGGCGATTGCTCACGGTATGTGGTCAAAGGCTAAGTGTCTTGCCATGATGGATGAGCTGCCTGACGCGTGTACAGTCGACGTCTCATTTAAGCTGCCAATCTTTTTGCCCGCTGAAGTCGAACTGATCGCTGATCCGGTCGCACAGCTTGAAAACACAGAAGACACTTGTGTGTTTGGCTTGTATAGCTCAAAAAATGACAAGCCACATCTGGCAGGGGTTGTGACGCTACAGAGCGATAGTAAATAGCAGACGACAGTTTTTATCTTAACCGCCATATTTAACGAACAAATTTATCATTATGACTTCACAAAAAAAAGTAACCAGCAAATATCAATCTGATAGCGCTGCGGTGGCTGATATAGCCGCTGCCAACGACAGCGCTAGCAACGAAGCCACCACTGACAGTAGCCCTGCTGATAATGGTGTGGATCTCGCTAACGTTTTTGACACTTATTTTCGTCCTGATGCAAACACCATAGTCTGCGGAGCGCTTGATAATGAAAAGGTGGCCAGCTTAGCGCAAGCTGGCGTTGAGCTGGTGATTAACTTGCAGCCTGATGATGAATTGAGCTTTGATGAGGCAGCCGCAGTTGAGCATGCAGGTATGCACTATGAGCATCTGCCGATCAATGGCGCTGCCGACTTAAAACAGCTTAAAATACTGGCGTTTGATAATATATTGCGCCAGTATCATGGCAAAAAAATAGCCATGCATTGTGGGTCAGGCAATAGAGTGGGTGCGGCAATTGCGCTGCGTGCAGGTTGGCTGCGTGGCCGTAAGATGGATACTGCTATGGAACGTGGGCGTAGTCATGGTTTGACGAAGCTTGAGCAAGAGGTCCATAATCGTTTGTTGGTGCCGCGCTAAGATAAGAATATGATAAAGTGTGATTAAGCAGCACTGAGTACCAAAGAGGCGACCAATAGGTGGCCTTTTTTGTGAGCACGCAATCTATCAAAACCGCGAAAGAGGCGCCACCCGACATTAGGGTAGAGGTGAGTTTCGCTTAGTGTTTATTATATAGTCATAAAAATTATATACTGAAACAAGCTATAATAAACTTTAGAACTTACATTAAAAAATCACATTAAAATCAGTAAAATGAATGGGCGTTTATGAAAATCAACAAAGCGTATAAATTTAGGCTTGAGCCTAATGCAGAGCAGGAGATTATTCTAAATAATCTTGTCGGCTCAGCGCGTTTTGTTTGGAATCACATGCTGGCAATATCGTTTGAGATATTTGCTAAAAATGAGTTTATCAATGCCACCAATTTGGTTAATAAAATTGTTGGCTTAAAGAACAATCCTGAATTTTCTTTCTTAAAAACAAGCTCTAATGCCGTCACCTTA